>NZ_JBEXOP010000008.1:0-222167 GCF_040611575.1 Streptomyces sp. NPDC006610 | reverse complement strand
CTGGCGTTGACTTTTGGCACGCTGTTGAGTTCTCAAGGAACGGCCGCTTCCTTTGTACTCACCCTCTCGGGCTTTCCTCCGGGCGCTTCCCTTCGGTCTTGCGTTTCCGACTCTATCAGATCTTTTCGATCCGATTTCCTCGGTGCTTTCCAGGTTCCCGCTTCCGCGTTTCCCTTTCCGGCGGTTCCGACTTTATCAGAAGCTTCGGACCGCATTGACCGGCCATCCGTTTCCGATTTCATCGGGAGAGGCTTCTTCGGAAGCGATGCTTCGAGAAGCGGATAGTTTCTCAAGGTGCCGACCGGATCAGATCCAGTTCCAGGCAACTAGTTGAATCTACCTCCCCACGCGAACCGTGTCAACAGCTCCTGCGGGGCGAAGAGGAGATTAGCAGCTCGACAGGGTCCTCCGCACATCAGGCTGCGGTGGGCACCGTTGCGCTGCGCTCCGACTCCGCGACGTCGCCCGTCTCGCCGACACGGACCGCGCGACCACCGAGTACCCAGACGTACGCGAGGAAACCGAGCTCGGCGACGACGCCGATGGTGATGCGGGCCCAGGTGGGCAGACCCGAGGGCGTCACGAAGCCTTCGATGGCTCCGGAGACGAACAGGACCAGGGCCAGGCCGATCGCCATGCCGACGGCCGCGCGGCCCTCCTCCGCGAGGGCGGTGCGGCGGGTGCGGGGGCCCGGGTCGATCACCGTCCAGCCGAGGCGCAGGCCGGTGCCGGCGGCGACGAAGACGGCCGTCAGCTCCAGGAGACCGTGGGGCAGGATCAGGCCCAGGAAGGTGTCGAGCCTGCCGGCCGAGGACATCAGGCCGAGACCGATGCCGATGTTGAGCATGTTCTGGAAGAGGATCCAGATCACCGGCAGCCCCAGGAAGACGCCCAGGACCAGGCACATCGCGGCGGCCTGGGCGTTGTTCGTCCAGACCTGGGCGGCGAAGGACGCCGCGGGATGGCTGGAGTAGTAGGTCTCGTACTGTCCGCCGGGGCGGGTCAGCTCGCGCAGTTCGCTGGGAGCGGCGATGGAGGCGCGGACGGCGGGGTCCGTGCCGATCCACCAGCCCAGGAGCGCCCCCACCAGGGTGGACAGCAGGGCTGTGGGCACCCACCAGTGGCGGGAGCGGTAGACCGCGGCGGGGAAGCCTTGGGTGAGGAAACGGGTGGCGTCGCGCCAGGAGGCGCGTCGGGTCCCCGTGACGGCGCTCCGCGCGCGGGCGACGAGCTGGCTGAGCCGGCCGGTCAGTTGGGGGTCGGGGGCGCTGGACCGGATCAGGGAGAGGTGGGTGGCGGTGCGCTGGTAGAGCGCGACGAGTTCGTCGGCCTCGGCTCCGGTGAGGCGGTTCTGGCGCCGCAGCAGGTCCTCCAGGCGGTCCCACTCCGCACGGTGGGCGGAGACGAAGACGTCGAGGTCCATCGGTGTTCCTGCTCCTCGGCTGATCGTCGGCGCTGTGCCGGAGACTCGTCGTAAGGGTCAGCTTGTCGTACTGGGGCGCGATGTGCCCTCAGCTTGGCAGACTGGCTGTTCTCGATTGGGTCAGGGGAAGGGCGGCAGGCGTGAGCGAGCTGGTGACGGGCGAGGCGGTGGCGCTGGAGTTGCGCCCCGCGAGGCTGCCCAGCAGGGCGCTGGCCGTGCTGCTCGACCTGGCGCTGGCGCTGGCCGTGTATGTCGCCGTGACGCTGGTGCTCATCGTCTCCACGGCTTCCCTGGACGCCGCCGCGCAGACCGCGCTGTCCATCGCGTCGTTCCTGCTGGTGCTGGTGGGTGCGCCGATCGCCGTGGAGACGCTCAGTCATGGGCGGTCGCTGGGGAAGATGGCGTGCGGGCTGCGGGTGGTGCGGGACGACGGGGGGCCGATCCGGTTCCGGCACGCGCTGGTGCGGGGGGCGATCGGGATGGTGGAGATCCTGCTGACGTTCGGCACGGTCGCCTGCATCGCCTCGCTCGTCTCGGCGCGCGGGCGCCGGCTGGGGGACGTGTTCGCGGGAACGCTCGTCGTACGGGAGCGGGTGCCGGTCGCCCGGGTGGGAGGGTTCGTGCCTCCTCCCCCGCCGTGGCTTGCGGGGCGGTTCGCGGAGCTGGATCTGTCGGCGGTCCCGGACGGGCTGTGGCTCGCCGTCCGTCAGTACCTGACCCGGATGCGGCAGCTCGACCCGCAGGTCGGCTGGACGATGGCGGAGCGGCTCGCCGGGGATCTGGCGGCGCGGACGGGGACTCCCGTGCCGCCTGGCGTGCCTCCGGCGGCATACCTGGCGGCGGTGGTGCACGAGCGGCAGGCCCGCGAGGCACGGCGGGCGTTCGGGGGGCCGACGGCAGCGGGCGTGCAGTCGGCGTCGGCGACGGGTGCGGTGCCGGGCGCCCACGGGTCTGCCACGAGCGCCGCCCCTCCGGTTCCCGGGCAGGGTCGGTCCGCGCCCGCCTCCGCCCCTTCGGCCGGGTACGGCGCCCCTCACGGCGTTCCTCCTCACGCCGCCCCGCCCGCTTCCTCCGCTCCGCGGCAGGAGCCCTCCTCCGCCGAGTCGCCGGCCGACCGGCCCTCCACCGGGTTCGCGCCGCCCGCCTGACGGGTCAGCGGAACGCGGACGGCGGCGAGTCGAGGTCTTCCAACTCGATGCCGGGGGCGGCGAGGACCACGTCGCCGGCGAGGTGCACGAGGTGCTGCTCACCCGTGTCCAGGGCTGTGACCTGGTATTCGTCCACGGTCAGGGGGCCGTTGTCAGTGGCGTGTGCTTCGCTTTTCACCAGGGCCCAGGACTGGTCGAGAGTGCGCGGGGCGAGGACCGGGTCCGTGAAGGCGACGAGGCGTACGCGGGTCGCGGCGCCCGGGGAGGTGAGGGACAGCAGGCGTGCTGTGGCGATGAGGAACGCGGGGGACGTGCCGGTGAAGGCGTGTGCGGGGACGTTGCCTTCGGTGGCGTGCGCGCCGGTGGGGTCCGTGCGCACCCAGGTGACGCCGTCGAGGGCGGCGCCACGTACCTGCCAGCCCGCCGCGTGCAGTTCGAGACGGATGGGGCGGCCGAGGTCGTCGAGGGCCAGGTCGACCGAGCCGCGGTGATCGCCGGCGGGGGTGGTCAGCTGGGAGACGTAGCGCCAGCCGGAGGGGCCGGGGGCGCAGTGGAAGTGCTCTTCCGCGAGGGGGGTGTGATCGTGCGGATCATGGAGCGAATAACGGCCGCGGGGCATCGGGGTCCTGGGTTCTGACGAAGGCGTTCCGCCCAAGGGGCAGGCCCCCGGCACGGGGGTGCGGGGGCCTGCCTCGGCGGACGGACCGCCTGGGATGCGCGGAAAGCGCGGGGGAACTGCCGCGGGCTCAGTAGCGGTAGTGGTCCGGCTTGTACGGGCCCTCGACCTTGACGCCGATGTACTCGGCCTGCTCGGGGCGGAGCGTGGTCAGCTTCACGCCGAGCGCGTCGAGGTGGAGACGGGCGACCTTCTCGTCGAGGTGCTTGGGCAGCACGTAGACGTCGGTCGGGTACTCGTCGGGCTTGGTGAACAGCTCGATCTGGGCCAGGGTCTGGTCCGCGAAGGAGTTGGACATCACGAACGACGGGTGGCCGGTGGCGTTGCCCAGGTTCAGCAGGCGGCCCTCGGAGAGGACGATGATCTTCTTGCCGTCGGGGAAGGTCCAGGTGTGGACCTGCGGCTTGACCTCGTCCTTGACGATGCCGGGGATCTTGGCGAGGCCGGCCATGTCGATCTCGTTGTCGAAGTGGCCGATGTTGCCCACGATCGCCTGGTGCTTCATCTTGGCCATGTCCGAGGCCATGATGATGTCCTTGTTGCCGGTCGTGGTGATGAAGATGTCGGCCGTCTCGACGACATCGTCCAGCGTGGTGACCTGGTAGCCGTCCATCGCCGCCTGGAGGGCGCAGATGGGGTCGATCTCGGTGATGATGACGCGGGCGCCCTGGCCGCGCAGGGACTCGGCGCAGCCCTTGCCGACGTCGCCGTAGCCGCAGACGACCGCGGTCTTGCCGCCGATGAGGGTGTCGGTGGCGCGGTTGATGCCGTCGATCAGGGAGTGGCGGCAGCCGTACTTGTTGTCGAACTTCGACTTGGTGACGGCGTCGTTGACGTTGATCGCCGGGAACAGGAGGGTGCCCTCGCGGTGCATCTCGTACAGGCGGTGGACGCCGGTCGTGGTCTCCTCGGTGACGCCGCGGATCTCGGACGCCAGCTGGGTCCACTTCTGCGGGGTCTCGCGCACCGTGCGGGTGAGCAGTTCGAGGATGACGCGGTGCTCCTCGGACTCGGCCGTGTCGGGCGAGGGGACCTTGCCGTCCTTCTCGTACTCGACGCCCTTGTGGACCAGGAGGGTGGCGTCACCGCCGTCGTCCAGGATCATGTTCGGGCCACCGGTGGGGGTGTTCGGCCAGGTCAGGGCCTGCTCCGTGCACCACCAGTACTCCTCCAGGGTCTCGCCCTTCCAGGCGAAGACCGGGACGCCCCGGGGGTTGTCCGGGGTGCCGTTCGGGCCCACCGCGACGGCCGCCGCCGCGTGGTCCTGGGTGGAGAAGATGTTGCAGGACGCCCAGCGCACCTGCGCGCCCAGGGCGACCAGGGTCTCGATGAGGACGGCGGTCTGCACGGTCATGTGCAGGGAGCCGGTGACGCGGGCGCCGGCCAGGGGCTGCGCCTCGGCGTACTCCTTGCGGATCGCCATCAGGCCCGGCATCTCGTGCTCGGCGAGGGTGATCTCCTTGCGGCCGAACTCGGCCAGGGAGAGGTCGGCGACCTTGAAGTCCTGTCGGTTGTCGACAGTGGTCATTCGGGCTGCTCCTCGGTGATTGGGTCGAGGTGGGTACGGCTGATCTGCGCGGCGGCGGACACCAGGGTGCCCGAAGAGCACACAGGCATGCCCGCGTGCGCGCAGCGCAGTCCGTCGGAGGCCCTCTCTCCCTCGGCCGGCCCCTGTCGGGCCGCCCGACCGCCATCAGCAGCGACGTCTGGCTCCCACCCAAGCTACACCGATCGGGCGGGCGGTCCCCAGTCCGTCTGCGAACAGATCGCGCCGTTCCGGCCGGGAGGCGCGGCCTTGATCGCCGGGCGGGGGGCGGGGGTTGGGCCGTTGATCGGTACGGTGGCCTCCCTGCGGCCGGGTGGACGAGCGCGGGAGGGGACGGGTGTGGGCAGGGGACGAAGGCTGCTGGTCGTGGGGTGGGTGCTGCTGGGCGTCGGGGTCCTGGGGATCGTGGCGTCGCTGCTCGCCTTCAGGGGGGAATTCGGGTCGGCCACCGTGCGGTCGGAGAGCATGACGCCGACGTACGGGCCCGGCGACGGGATCCTCTTCGAGCGGGTCGGCGGGAGCGAGGTGCGGCGCGGTGACGTGGTGCTCATCACACTGCCCGAGCGCTACGGGCCCGATCCGGTGGTGAAGCGCGTCATCGGCGTCGGCGGCGACCGGATCGTGTGCTGCCGGGGTGAGAGGGCCGGGCAGCGGATCAGCGTCGACGGCAGGCCGCTGGTCGAGCCGTATGTGAAGGACGGGATCGCCAACGGGTCGCACCCGCTGGAGTACGACGTGCGGGTGCCGGAGGGGCGGCTGTTTCTGCTGGGGGACCACCGGCTGAACTCGCGGGACTCCCGCTACTTCCTCGACGATCACGACGGCACGGTGCCGGTGGACGCGGTGCGGGGGCGGGTGACGGAGGGCCGGGCGCGTGTGGCGCCGTACGCGGTCGCGGGGCTGCTCGGTCTGGCGGCGGTCGTGGGGCTGTGCTGCGCGCTGGCGGGGCGGGGTGCGCGGCGGAGTCCGGCGCAGCACACCGTGTTGTGGCCCGAGCACCTCTGAGGCCGGGCACGGCGAAGGGGCCCGCCTGGCGAGGCGGGCCCCTTTCGTGGCGTGGGTCAGTGGCCGGCGGGGTGCGAGGCGGGGCCGCCCGGGGTGGCCTCCGGGTCGGCGCCCTTGGCGGCCTCGGCCTCGCGGTAGATGTCCGGCTCCAGGTAGATGACGCGGGCGATCGGGACGGCCGTACGGATACGGGTCTCGGCGGCGTCGATGGCGGAGGCGATCTCGCCGGCGGTGTTGTCGTGCCGCACGGCGATCTTCGCGGCGACGAGGAGTTCCTCGGGGCCGAGGTGGAGCGTGCGCATGTGGATGATGCGGGTGACCGTGTCGCCGTCGACGAGCGCGGCCTCGATGTTGCGCACCTCCGCGATGCCGGCGGCCTCACCGAGCAGCAGCGACTTGGTCTCGGCGGCCAGGACGATCGCGATCACGATGAGCAGGATGCCGATGCAGAGGGTGCCGATGCCGTCCCAGACGCCGTCGCCGGTCAGCAGCGCCAGGCTCACGCCGCACAGGGCCAGGATCAGGCCGACGAGCGCGCCGAGGTCCTCCAGGAGCACGACCGGCAGCTCGGGGGCCTTGGCGTGGCGGACGAACTCCTTCCAGGACTGCTTCCCCCGCAGGGCGTTGGACTCGTTGATGGCCGTCCGGAAGGAGATGGTCTCGGCGATGATCGCGAAGACCAGGACGCCGACCGGCCAGTACCAGTGCTCGATCTCGTGCGGGTGCTTGATCTTCTCGTAGCCCTCGTAGATGGCGAACATGCCACCGACGGAGAACAGCACGATGGAGACGAGGAAGGCGTAGATGTACCGCTCGCGGCCGTAGCCGAACGGGTGCTGCGGGGTCGCCTCGCGCTGCGCCTTCTTGCCGCCGAGCAGGAGCAGGCCCTGGTTGCCGGAGTCGGCGAGGGAGTGCACGGACTCGGCGAGCATCGACGACGAGCCGCTGAAGAGAAACGCCACGAACTTCGCTACCGCGATCGAGAGGTTGGCGAACAGTGCCGCCACGATCGCCTTGGTTCCGCCTGACGCGCTCATGTGTTCGCGTGGTCCCTTCGTACCTCGTGTGCCGTTCCGGAGACGTCGAGTACCCCGCTCGGGGCTTTGCCCGTCCTTTGCCGGTGGGTCATTGTTGCAGCCGTGCCGTCAGGCGACGACCGTGGCGCGGAAGAGCGTGCCGTTTCCCGAGACTTCCGCCTTCTCGCCCGCCGGTACGAACACGGACCCGCCGGGCGTCAGTTCGTGCTCGCCGGCGCGGACGGCGCCGGCCGTGCAGAGCAGGATCTGCGGGGTGACGCGCGTGAGGTCGTGCGCGGCGGAGCCCTCCGGGAGGACGTAGCGGGAGAGGCGGAACTCGTCGATGGGGGTCTCGTAGACCTCCTCGCCGTCCGGGGACGCCTCGGGGCGCAGGACGCCGGGGTCGCCCGGCTCGAAGCGGACGATGCGCAGGAGTTCGGGGACGTCGACGTGCTTGGGGGTCAGTCCGCAGCGCAGGACGTTGTCGGAGTTGGCCATGATCTCGACGCCGAGGCCGTTCAGGTAGGCGTGCGGGATGCCGGCGCCGAGGTAGAGGGCCTCGCCGGGCTGGAGCCGGACGTGGTTGAGCAGCATGGCGGCGATGACGCCGGGGTCGCCCGGGTAGTGGTGGGCGATGCCGGCGTACGGGGCGTAGACACCGCCGATGCGGGTGCAGGCGGCGGTGGCGTCGGCGACGGTGCGGGCCATCTCGTCGCGGTCGGCGGTGAGCACGGCCGTGAGGACCTCGCGCAGGGCGGCGTCCTCGGGGTGGGCGCGCAGCAGGTCGACGTAGGGCTTGAGGGAGTCGACGCCGAGGCCGTCGAGGAGTTCGGCGGCGGCCAGGGGGGCGCGGAAGCCGCACAGGCCGTCGAACTCGGTGAGCGCGCAGATGAGTTCGGGCTTGTGGTTGGCGTCCTTGTAGTTGCGGTGCGGGGCGTCGACGGGGATGCCGCGGCGCTCCTCGTCCTCGTAGCCCTCGCGGGCCTGCCGGAGGTCGGGGTGGACCTGGAGGGAGAGCGGGGCGCCGGCGGCGAGGATCTTGAGGAGGAAGGGGAGGCGGGGGCCGAACTTGGCGACGGCGGCCTCGCCGAGTTCCCCGCCGGGGTCCGCGTCGATGACGTCGACGAGCGTGCCGCGCGCGGTGCGCGAGGGAGCGCCCGGGTGCGCTCCCATCCACATCTCCGCCTGCGGTTCACCGGTGGGCTCGGTCCCGAGCAGGTGCGGGATCGCGGTGGTGGAACCCCAGGCGTAGGGGCGGATGGTGTTGTCCAGGCGGTCCATGGGTTCTCTCAGGTGCGTGGGTCAGGGCTTCCTGGGCCAGGTCAGGCCCTGGAAGCGAGCGCCAGGTAAACGGCGGCGAAATCCGTGATGGCGATCAGTTCGGCGAGGGTCTCCAGCTCGCCGCCGGCCTCGGGTTCGAGTTCGCTGATCGGGGTGTCGTGGCTGAGGGCGAGGTCGCGGGCGGCCGGGGCGGCGGTGAGGCCGCCGATCGGGCGGTCCCGCAGCAGCACCACGCGTGCGTGCAGGGCGGGCGGTTCCTCGACGCGGTCGCGGAAGAAGTCGTCGGGGTCGGAGCCGGCGGCGAGCGGGCCGGCCAGCAGGGCGCTGTGCGCGGCGAGCGCCTCGGGGAGTTCGGCGACGACGGCGGGCTGTCCGGACAGTTCGGCGAGGGCGGCGGCGAAGCGGCGGCCGGCCGGTCCGGCGGAGGTGCCCTCGGTCCACACGACGGGGAGCGCGTCGGCGAGTTCGGCGGCGAGGGTCTTGGCCGGGTTGCTGTACGTCACGATGGCGGGCCCGCAGCGTTCCGCGACGAGGTCGAGGCGGTCGGCGACCTTGTCCAGGGCGTCGGGCGGGGCGGCGAGCAGGCCGATGCGGTCCAGTAGGGCGAGGAGTGGGGTGAGCAGGGCCCACAGGACGCCGGGGGCGGACGCGGCGAGGGGTTCCTCGTGGTCGTACGGGGCCGTGGCCAGGGGGACGAAGAGGCCGTGGGCGCCGGCGGCGGCCTCGGCGAGCGGGGTGCCGGCGGGGGCGACGGCGGCGACGGTGCAGCCGCGGCGGTAGGCCTGTTCGGCGAGCAGGGACAGGCCCGGCTCGGTGCCGTCCGGGGTGGCGATCAGCAGGAGGTCCACGGAGCCGGCCCAGCCGGGCAGTTCCCAGCGCAGGGCGCCCGCGGCGGGGGCGACTCCGGTGGGCGCCAGCCGGGTCACGGGGCTGCCGGGTCCGGCGAGGGTGCCGAGGAGGTCGGCGGCCTGGGTGGCGGCGGCGCCGGGGCCGGCGATGAGGACGGCGCGGGGCCGGCCGTCGGGCTCGAGGGAGCCGACGCCGGCTTCGGCGGCGTGCCGGGTGGCCGTGCGGACGCGGGCGCCGGCCTCGGCGGCGCCGCGCAGCAGTCCGCGGTGGTCGGCCGCGGCCAGGGCCTCGGCATTGTCGAGCAGCGCTTCGTCGAGCATGGGGGCGGCAGCCTCCGATTCGCCGGGACGGTGTGGGGCGCGTGCGCGGGCGGCGGCCTTACGCGGGGCGGCGGGCCTCGTCCACGAGGAGGACCGGGATGCCGTCGCGGACCGGGTACGCCAGGCCGCAGTCCTGGCCGGTGCAGATCAGCTCGGCGTCCCGCTCCTCCAGGGGTGCGTGGCAGGCCGGGCAGGCGAGGATCTCCAGGAGGCCGGCTTCGAGCGGCATGGAAACGTCCCTTCGGGGCGGGTCGTGTGCGCGGGGGCGCACGGACGGCTTGGCGGCGGCGTCGGCGACGGTGCGACTGGTGTTGATGCGTGCACGACGCCGGGGTGCTGCGTGTCCTGTGGTGCGTATGCGGTTGTGCCTGGTCAGCGTACCGCCGTGGCGGGGGGCGCGCGGGGCCGCGGCGGGCCGTGCGGGGGCGGGGTGCGCCCGCCCCCGTGGACCGGCCGTGGCGGCGCCCGCGGTCAGCCTCTGATGATCGCCAGGACCTCGTCGCGCACCTTGGCCATGGTCGCCTCGTCGCGGGCCTCGGCGTTCAGGCGGAGCAGCGGTTCGGTGTTGGACGGGCGGACGTTGAACCACCAGTCGGCGGAGGTGACGGTCAGGCCGTCGAGCTCGTCGAGGGTGATTCCCTCGCGGCCCTCGTAGGCGGTCTTGATCGCGGCGAGGCGGGCCGCCTGGTCGTCCACCGTGGAGTTGATCTCGCCGGAGCCGGCGTAGCGGTCGTACTGGTCGACCAGCGCGGACAGCGTGCCCTCCTGTTCGCCGAGGGCGGCGAGGACGTGGAGGGCGGCGAGCATGCCCGTGTCGGCGTTCCAGAAGTCGCGGAAGTAGTAGTGGGCGGAGTGCTCGCCGCCGAAGATGGCGCCGGTGCGGGCCATCTCGGCCTTGATGAAGGAGTGGCCGACGCGGGTGCGCACCGGGGTGCCGCCGTTCTCCTTGACGACCTCGGGCACCGACCAGGAGGTGATCAGGTTGTGGATGACCGTGCCTCCGCCGTGCTTGGCGAGTTCGCGGGCGGCCACCAGGGCGGTGATCGCGGACGGGGAGACCGGGTCGCCGTTCTCGTCGACGACGAAGCAGCGGTCGGCGTCGCCGTCGAAGGCGATGCCGAGGTCGGCGCCCTCCTCGCGCACCCGCTGCTGCAGGTCCACGATGTTGGCCGGGTCCAGCGGGTTGGCCTCGTGGTTGGGGAAGGTGCCGTCCAGTTCGAAGTACATCGGGACGAGTTCGAGGGGCAGGCCCGCGAAGACGGTGGGAACGGTGTGGCCGCCCATGCCGTTGCCCGCGTCGACGACGACCTTCAGGGGGCGGATGGAGGTGAGGTCGACCAGGCCGCGCAGGTGGGCCGCGTAGTCCTCGAGCGTCTCGCGCTGCGTGATGGCGCCGGCGGTGGCGGCCGGCTCGGGGGCGCCGGACTCGCTCCACCGCTCGGCGAGTTCGCGGATGTCGGCGAGGCCGGTGTCCTGGCCCACGGGGGCGGCGCCCGCGCGGCACATCTTGATGCCGTTGTACTGGGCCGGGTTGTGCGAGGCGGTGAACATCGCGCCCGGCAGGTTCAGCGCGCCCGAGGCGTAGTAGAGCTGGTCGGTCGAGCAGAGCCCGATCTCGGTGACGTCGACGCCTCGGGCGGCGGCCCCGCGCGCGAAGGCGCGGGACAGGCCCGGGGACGAGGGCCGCATGTCGTGCCCGATCACGATCGCGTCGGCACCGGTCACCTGGGCGAACGCCGCCCCGAAGAGTTCGGCCAGCGACTCGTCCCACTGGTCGGGGACGACTCCGCGCACGTCGTACGCCTTGACGATCTGTGACAGATCAGCAGCCACGGCCAACCCTCCTGGAAGTCCTGTCGGTCACCTCAAACTACCCGCCCCCGCCGACAGCACGCTCCGCGGTCCCCCTGTCGACGCTCGGTCGTAGCCAGAGGTCAGGGGGATGTCCGGGACGGCCCCGACCGGCCGTCGGGGTCATCCCCCGGGTGGGGAGGGTCAGTTGTCGGGGGAGCGCAGCACGCGGAGGTGGCCGCGGCGGGCGACCTCCATCGGATCCGCCGACCGGCCCGCGCCGCCGGCCTGGGCGGCGCGCTGCTGCGGGCGGGCGGCCTCGCGCACGGCGTTGGCCAGCGCTTCCAGGTCGTCACCGCTGGGGCGGGCCGGGGCCGAACCGTCGAGGAGCCGGACGACCTCCCAGCCGCGCGGGGCGGTGAGGCGCTCGGAGTGCTCGGCGCACAGGTCGTAGCAGTGGGGTTCGGCGTAGGTGGCGAGCGGGCCGAGGACCGCGGTCGAGTCGGCGTAGACGTACGTCAGCGTCGCTACGGCGGGACGGCCGCAAGCGGTGCGCGAACAGCGACGTACAGGGCTCACGACGTTGGACGGTACCGCACTCTTGAGCGGGCCGCGACGACTCTGCCCCGGCTCACCCCACCGTGTCGGGCTGTGAAACGCCCCACACCCTCCTGCGGCGGGCGCCGCTGACCTGCGCCGACGTGCCCGTCGGTGGTCTCCCGCCCGCCGGGATGCGGTCGCCACTCGGCACAAAGGCCATGAATCGCCTGGCGATCTCCGGTCCCGGAGAGATATGCAATCGAGCCCAACCTTGGCCGGAACGGCCTCCGGCGACCGGTCCCGCGACGGCCGGGCGAGGCCGGCGGGGCGCGTGGACACGGGGCGTCCGGGCGCGGCGGGGACTAGGCTTCGGCAGTGATGGACAACCGAGTACCGCCCCGTGCCGCCGCCCCCGGGCCCCGCCGACGTGATCGTCACGGCCGGGGCATGCGCGGCCCGATCGCGCCCCCGCAGGTGCCGCTCGCCGCGAGCCGCGCCGAGGCGTTCGCGGATCTCGTGCAGGACTCCGTGGAACGTCTGGAACGGCACTGGCCGCAGCTGGCGGACATCGACTTCGTCGTGCTGGAGGTGCCGCGGCTGGACGGCCCGGGAAGGACCTGGAACGACGAGTCGGTGCCGCTCGGCGGTACGGTTCCCGCGCGGGAGAGCCGGCCGGCGAAGGTGGTCGTCTACCGGCGGCCGGTCGAGATCCGCACCAAGGGCCGCGACGAGCGCGCGGCGCTGGTGCACGAGATCGTGGTCGAACAGGTCGCCGAGCTGCTCGGGCTGACGCCGGAGACGGTCGACCCCCGCTACGGCGAGGACTGACGCCATCTCCGTGAAGCCGTTTCCGACGGCGGTCGACCCCCGCCACGGCGAGGACTGACGGCCGCCGGCGGCTGGGGCCGACGGCACCCGGCGGCGCGGACCGGGCGACGTCCCGGCCCGCTTGGCGAAGGCTGAAAGGCACCCCCTCACGCTGTGGCGAAGGCTGAACGGACATCCCCCCACGCCGTGGCGAGGGCCGAGGGGCGTCCCGCGCGGTCCGCGGGGACGCCGGGGTCGCCTACCTCTGCAGCACCGACAGATCCTGTTCCGCCTCCGGCACGGCGACCATGCCCCGGTCGTCGGGGAGCGTCTGCACGGTGAACGCGGGGACGCCGTCGCGGGTCGCGGTGAGGGTACGGGCCGCGTGGACCGGGCCGCCGGAGACGGTCTCGACGGTCAGGGCGTACGTCCCCTCGAGGCCGCTGGGCACCGGCGCCTCGACGTCCTGGGTGGTCCCGCCCTCGACGGTGTACGTCTTCGTCACCGGCTCGCCGCCCCCGGTGCCCGCCGAGGCGGTGACCCGCACCTTCGCCGTGCCGTCCGGCGCGGTCAGCGACAAGGTGGCCCCCTTCTCGGTGTGGGCGACCGAGGTGGACCGGGCGCCCACCGCGCGCGTGGCGGGGATGAACGCCGTCTCCCGGGAGTCGCCCTTGCCGCGCACGACCCTGGCGGCCGCCACCACCGGCACCGAGCGGTCCGTCGGCGTCAGCACCAGCGAACCGGGCTCGCCGCGCGTGACGTCGCCGAGGTCGGCCGAGGTGGTCATGCCGGACTTCACGCGCAACGTCTCGTGCCCGGCCGGGGTGATGGCCCCCGACGGCGCGGCGAGCCGCACGTTCAGATCCGCGTCGGCGTCGCCCGGCGTGAACGCGACCAGCGTCACCTCGGTGGCGTCCTTCGGGATGCCCGGGATCACCAGGTTCGCGGCCGGGTCGGCGGACGCGGACAGCCAGTCGCCGCCCAGTTCGTCGTCCAGGGCCTCCACCGCCGCGCCGATCCGGCCGCCGCGGACGTTCAGATGGACCGTCAGGCCGGTCTCCTCGGCGTCGGTCAGCGTCGACAGCAGGACCGGCTCGGTGGACCGGGGCGGCACGGTGATGCCGTCCGCGACGGTGGACTGCAGCTCGCCCTCCTCGCCGTACAGCTCGATGTCGACGAGCGCCGCGGAGTCGTCGGGGTTGGTGAGGTGGACGTAGTCGGTGCGGCCCTCGGCGGTGCTCGCGCCGGGGAACCAGAAATCGGTGTCCGCGGGGGTGCAGTTGACGCCGAGCAGTCCGCGTCCGGCGCCGGCGGCGACCTCGGTGGTCTGCTGCACGGTCCAGCCGGGGGCGTACAGGCCGTCGGCGGTGCCGATCATCGCGGGGGTGTCGCCGCCGGTGGTCTCCCCCTCGACCGGTGTGCCCGGCTTGCCGGGCTTCAGCACGGGTTCGGCGGGCTTTGCGGGCGTGGCCTTCTTGCCGTCGTCCGCGCCGTTGACGTCGGCCCCGGCGGGCGTGAGCGCGGCCGTGCCCTCGTCCCCGGCGCCCTCGGTGACGGGGGTGAACGACGTGTACGTCGTCTCGGCGAGGTCGGAGGTGCTGGGCGCCGGGCAGAGCAGGCTGGTGCGCTCCACGGGTGCCTGGACGGCGGCGGAGGTGCGGGAGGCGTCCCCGGAGGCGTCCGGCGCGGTCACCGCGGCGAGCCCGGTGACGGCCGCGAGGGCGCTCGCGCCGGCGATCAGGGACAGGGTGGTGCGGTTCACTGCTGGCTCCCGTCGGGACGCTCGTCGCCGGTGGCCTTCGGGTCGTACGCGGGGTCGTAGCCCTCGGGGTACGGCTGCTGCTCGTACTGCTGGTCGTACGGCGTCCCCTGGGCGGGGGCCGCGTATCCGTACGGGTCGTAGTGGCCGCCCTGGTAGGGGTCCGCCGGGTACGGGCCGGCCGGGGACTGCGCGTAGCCGCCGGCGCCGTAGCCCTGGGAGGCGTCGGCGGGCCGGTACTGCTCGCCGCCGTAGGCGCCGTACTCGGCGCCCGCGTAGCCGGCGGTGTCCCACTCGCCGTACGGGTGCTGCTGCGGGATCGCGGGGGCTTCGTCGGGGGTCCGGTCCGGGTTCTCCCCCGGTGCGTCCGGGGCGGGCCCCTGGGTGTCCGCCGCCTCTTCGGCCTGGGCGCGCAGGCGGCGGGCGCGGCGGCCCTCGCCCGCGGCGGCCTGGGCGGGGACGGCCTGCTCCTCGGGGAGGTCGTCGTCGACGTCGCGGCGCCGGCCGGGCAGGGCGAGGACGACCAGGACGAGGGCGAGGGCGCCCTGGGTCCACAGCCAGGCCGTGTGGGTGACCGGGGCGTCGTAGGTGACGTCCAGCCGGCCGCCCTTGCCGGGGAGTTCGAACGCCTGGGCCCAGCCGTCGACCTTCTTCGGGGTGAGCGGCTTGCCGTCGAGGGTCGCGGTCCAGCCCTCGGAGGCGGTGTCCGCGAGGCGCAGGAGGCGGCCCTCGGGGCCGTCCGGGACGGTCGTGTGGATCTCGACCGGGCCCGCGGCGACGGTCAGCGGCTCGTCGGAGTCGGTGGGCGGGACGACGACCGCGCGCGAGACGGTGCGGTCGATCTCCCAGAGGGCGTCGCCGGCCTGCTCGCTGAGCCGTCGAAGACCCGGGGTGGCGTCCAGGACGCGGCCGACCTCGCGGGGCGCGCCCTTGTGCACCAGGACGTAGCGCACGCCGAAGGCGCCGAGCTGACTGGCCTGGTCGGCGCCGGAACCGGCGACGAGGTTGCCGACGACCCGGTCGAGCGCGGCGTCGGCGCCGGCGGCCGCGGCGAGTTCGGCGTCGCCGAGGCGGGCGCCGGCGCCGCGGACCAGGGCGTAGCGGACATGGGCGGCGGAGTCGCTGCTCAGGACGAGGGTGCGGGCCTGGTCGCCGTTGCCGCTCTCCTCGGCGACGAACGCCGGCACCTGGGCGGGGTCGGCCCGGCGCTCCAGCGGTCCGTCGGCGCCGCCCAGCATCCAGCCGGCGGCGACGAGCAGCGGGCCCGCGGCCGAGGCGAAGGCGATCAGCGCGGCGACCGGCTGGCGCCAGCCGAAGCTCTGCTCGGCCACGCGTGCGCGTGCCCCCTCGGCGCCGATCAGGGCGGCGGTCAGCAGGGCGATGCCGTAGACGAGGGTGGCGGGTCCGGCCCAGGCGGAGCCGTTGGACAGCGCGGCGAAGACGAGAGCGACGAGGGCGGCCGTCCAGGCGGTCAGGATGTCGCGGCGCCGCTCGGTGCGCAGCAGGGCGGCCAGCGCGGCCAGGACGAGGCCGAGGAGCATCGGGCCGCCGACCGTGCCGGGTCCGCCGGGGCTCGCGCCGAGCAGGTCGAGGGCGGAGGCGGCGGAGGCGCCGTACTCCAGCCCGGCCTCGCGGAAGAAGCCGAACGGCAGCAGCGTCAGCGACCAGGGGGCGAGGACCAGCAGCGGCGCGCCCAGCTGGGCGAGGAAGCGCAGGCCGGGGAGGTCGCTGCGGCGCACGGCCAGCAGGGCGATGCCGAGGACCAGCGCGACGGGCCAGACGATCGGCGTGAACGCGGTGGCGGCCGTCAGCAGCAGCGCGTACGCCCAGGTGGCGCGCCAGCTTCCGCGGGCACCCGGGGAGGCGGCGAGGCCGCTCGCGGCGACGCCCGCGCGGGCGAGGAGCGGCAGCAGGACGGCGAGGACGGCGGTGCCGAGGCGGCCGCCCGCCAGGGCGCCGGCGGTGGCGGGCAGGAAGGCGTAGGCGACGGCGGCCCACGCCCGCAGCAGCCGGGACCGCACGAGCGGGCGGGAGGCGAAGTACGCCGCGAAACCGGCCAGCGGCACGGAGCCGACGAGCAGCACGGCGACCGCGAGCCCGGTGGAACCGAACAGCACGGAGCCGAGCATCGCCACGAGGGCGAGGTAGGGCGGCGCGGTGGCGTCGCCGCCGGTGCCGACCGGGTGCCAGGCGTCGAGGTGGCGGGACCACAGCTCGGCGGAGTCGGCCGGGGCGGGCAGCAGGGCGCCGCCCGCGAGCACGCCCGGGCCGAGCAGCGCGCGGCAGGCGACCAGGGAGATCAGCAGCAGGGTCAGGAAGAGCATCGGGCCGGGGTTGCGGGCGATGCGCTTGAGGCGGGCGAACTGCTCGATCTCCAGGAAGTCCGCGTCGTCGCCGCCGGGTCCGGACTCGACCGCGCCGCCGTGCCGTCCGGCGCCCGTGGTGGCCTCGGCGTCGGAGCGGCCGAGGACGTCGCCGGCGACCTGTTCGACGGTGGCCCGCACGGTCGCGCCGGGCGGCGGGAACAGCGGGCGCAGTTCGGCCTTGTCGACGGCCGGGCTGCCGCGCCGTCGCCGGCCGGCGACGATCCGCTCGGGGCGCAGCAGCACGCCGAGCAGGCCGCGGATCTCGTCGACGGCCTGTCCGGGGACCTTTCCGACGAGGTAGGCGAGGGTGCGCAGGACGGTGCCGAGTACCAGGCGCAGCAGCACCCAGGGCAGCGCGGCGGTGCGGGTGTTGACGAGGAGGGTGTAGGCGGCGCCCGCCTTGTCGACCTTGTGCGGGGACGCGGCGGTGCGGCCCACGCAGTCGACGGTGCGGCGTTCGCGGGAGGCGGCCTCGGCGTGCCGTACGACGGCGTCGGGGGCGACGAGGACACGGTGGCCGGCGGCGTGGGCGCGCCAGCACAGGTCGACGTCGTCGCGCATTAGGGGCAGTCTGCGGTCGAAGCCGCCGAGCTGTTCGAAGACGTCGCGGCGCACGAGCATGCCGGCGGTGGACACGGCCAGCACGGAGCGGACGTGGTCGTGCTGGCCCTGGTCCTGTTCGCGGCGGTCGAGGCCGGTCCAGCGGCGGCCGGAGTTGGCGATGCTGACGCCGACCTCGAGCAGTTGGCGGCGGTCGTACCAGCCGCGGAGCTTGGGGCCGACGACGGCGATGTCGTCGCGGCCGAGTTCGTGCTCGTTCTCCACGACGCGCAGCAGTTCGGCGAGGGCGTCGGGTTCGGGGGCGCAGTCGTCGTGCAGCAGCCACAGCCACTGCACGGGTTCGCCGTACGGCAGCTCGGGCAGGTCGTAGGCGTCGTCGCGCCAGGTGCGCGTGACGGGGTCCCAGCCGCTGGGCCGCTTCAGGTACGGCAGTTCGTCGGGGGTGAGGAGGGGCGCGGTGCGGTGGGCCTCCTCGACGGCCTGGCCGAAGCCGGTGCGCCGGGCGAGGTGCAGGACCCGGTCGGGGCCGAGGGCGTCGGTGACCAGCTGGGCGGAGTCGTCGGCGCTGCCGGTGTCGGCGGCCACGGCGTACTGGACGGGCCGTTCCTGGCCGAGCAGGCCGGCGAGCGCGTCGGGCAGCCAGCGGGCGCCGTCATGGGAGACGAGGACCGCGGTCACCACATGGCGCGGGAACTGCGGAGCGGCGGCGTCTTGCTGCGCTGCCGGGTGGCTGTGCACGGACATCGAGGTACGGGCCCCGGTTCGGTGGACTGCGGTGGACGCCTGTGCCCTCCGGGGGCAGCGGGGCGTCTCGGACGAGCGCCCACACTAGCGGCTGGCCACGACGACGGCCCGCCGCCTGTGGACAACCCAGGCGTGACGGGCCGTTCGTCTCCGTATGTCCTGCGTGCGGTGCGAGGAGCGGGTCAGACCGCCGCCTTCTTCAGCCGGCGGCGTTCACGCTCGGACAGGCCGCCCCAGATGCCGAAGCGCTCGTCGTTGGCGAGGGCGTACTCGAGGCACTCGGAGCGGACCTCGCAGGCGAGGCAGACCTTCTTGGCCTCGCGGGTCGAGCCGCCCTTCTCGGGGAAGAAGGACTCGGGGTCGGTCTGGGCGCACAGTGCGCGCTCCTGCCAGCCGAGTTCCTCGTCCGCGTCGTCGACCAGCAGTTGCTGCACCAGCTCGGTCATGTGCGCCCCTCGTCCGTCTTTCGCGTCCCCGTGATGTAGCCGTTACCGGTCCCGGCTGAACGACACGAGTGAAATTACAAGTGTGCTGCTCCGGGCGAGTCAAGCCGGGATCTGCTATTGGGCCCCTTATTCACTCTGCGGAACCAAGGCCAAGCGGAAAGTGTTCAAATCGGCCTAAACCTTGACACCCGGAAGGAGCCCGCGGGGAACGTCCGTCCGCACAGAGGCTGTACGGAGACAGACGCCCGCCGGTTCGATCCCGTTCCGACACGCGCCCCCGAAGCGAACCGGATCACAGCCGGATCACTGGATCGCAACGGAGCCCGCGCTCCCGGTTGGACGCCATGTGTCCCGGCAACCGCCTGAACAAACCTTTCAGCCGAGGAATGAACCGGATGAGGTGAACCATGTCCCACATACCGGGCGGCGAGTTGACAGTGGGGGTGTGAACCGCTGTCCTTGTGGGCATGCTCGCGAACTTGGCGCCCACCTCGACCCGCACCGCCGGGTCCCTCGGCGCTGCCCACGCTCGCCGCAGCTGTTGTCGCTGTTCCAGCTGTTGAGCCGTCCCGCTCCGGCTGTCCCCGGGTCCCCGTGACCCGGTCTCCCGTCCGCCTCGCCCGCACCGGGACCCCGTCCACACCCCCGCGCTCCACGCTCCGGTCTCCCGCACCGCGTGCTCCACGCCCCGCACTCCCGCCGAGGAACCCCCCACCCATGAACAGCGACAGCGACCTGCAGATCGCCGGCGACCTCCTCGAAGTGCCGCACCTGCTCCAGGCGCCCCGCGAACACCCGTCGACCGTGGCCGACTTCGCCGGACTCGCCCGCGAGATCGCCGCCGACCGCCCCCAGTGGGAGCACCTGGTGCGTTACGACGCGACCAGCCGCTGGTACCACCGGCTGCGCACCGGGCCCGGTTACGAGGTCTGGCTGCTGTCCTGGGTGCCGGGCCAGGGCACCGGGCTGCACGACCACGGCCCCTCCTCCGGCGTGCTGACCGTCCTCGACGGCGGCCTGACCGAGCGGACGGAGCGGGGCACGCGCGCGTTGCGCGCGGGTGCGCAGCGCGTGTTCGCGCCGGGCTTCGCGCACGAGATCGTCAACGAGACGCTGGAGCCGGCCGTCAGCCTGCACATCTACTACCCGGGGCTCACGCAGATGCCGATGCACGCCGCACCGGGGACCGACGCTCTCCGGTGCGCCGTGACCGCCGCCTCCCGGGCGTCCGGCTGACGCGTTGTCGTACCCGGCTGACAGACTGTGTCCATGCGCATTGTGGTTCTGGCAGGCGGCATCGGCGGCGCCCGATTCCTGCGTGGTCTCAAGCGGGCCGCGCCGGACGCGGACATCACCGTCATCGGCAACACCGGGGACGACATCCACCTCTTCGGGCTGAAGATCTGCCCGGACCTCGACACGGTGATGTACACGCTCGGCGGCGGCATCAACGAGGAGCAGGGGTGGGGCCGGGCCGACGAGACCTTCCATCTCAAGGAGGAGCTCGCGGCGTACGGCGTGGGGCCCGAGTGGTTCGGGCTCGGCGACCGGGACTTCGCCACTCACATCGTGCGGACGCAGATGATCGGCGCCGGCTATCCGCTCAGCGCGGTGACGCAGGCGCTGTGCGACCGCTGGCAGCCCGGGGTGCGGCTGATCCCCATGACCGACGACCGCGTCGAGACCCATGTCGCCGTGGAGATCGACGGCGAGCGCAGGGCGATCCACTTCCAGGAGTACTGGGTGCGGCTGCGCGCGTCGGTGCCGGCCGAGGCGGTCGTGCCGGTCGGGGCCGAGCAGGCGAAGCCGGCGCCGGGCGTCCTGGAGGCCATCGCCGAGGCGGACGTGATCCTCTTTCCGCCGTCCAACCCCGTCGTGTCGGTCGGCACGATCCTCGCGGTTCCGGGTATCCGGGAGGCCATCGCGGACGCCGGGGTCCCGGTCGTCGGCCTCTCCCCCATCGTCGGGGACGCGCCCGTGCGCGGGATGGCCGACAAGGTCCTCGCGGCCGTCGGCGTCGAGTCCACGGCCGCCGCGGTCGCCGAGCACTACGGCTCGGGACTGCTCGACGGCTGGCTGGTCGACACCGTCGACGCGGGCGCGGTCGAGCGGGTCGAGGCGGCGGGCATCCGGTGCCGGGCAGTGCCGCTGATGATGACCGACGAGGAGGCCGCCGCGCGAATGGCCCGCGAGGCGCTCACGCTGGCGGAGGAGGTGCGGGCGGAGTGACGGAGACCGGGAAGGGGTCCTCGGCGCCGGACGCCGGGGAGCGGTCCACCGTGGCGGCGGACGCACGGGAGGGGTCCTCGCCGGATGCCGGGGAGCAGTCCGCGCGGGACGCCGGGAGGGGGTCCTCGCCGGATGCCGGGAAGCAGTCCGCGCCGGACGCCGCCGAGCGGTCCGCGCCGGGCGCCGGGAAGCAGTCCGCGCCGGACGCCGCCGAGCGGTCCGCGCCGGGCGCCGGGGAGCAGTCCGCGCCGGAATACCGGGTGTGGGCGGTGCCGGGGCTGCCCGAGGTGGCGGCCGGGGACGACCTCGCCAAGCTGATCGCCGCCGCCGAGCCCGGGCTGGCCGACGGCGACGTGCTGCTCGTCACCTCCAAGATCGTGTCGAAGGCCGAGGGGCGGGTCGTCGAGGCGGCCGACCGGGAGGCCGCGATCGACGCGGAGACGGTACGGGTGGTGGCGCGGCGCGGTGCGCTGCGCATCGTGGAGAACCGCCAGGGCCTGGTGATGGCGGCGGCCGGCGTGGACGCCTCCAACACCCCCGCCGGCACGGTCCTGCTGCTGCCCGAGGACCCCGACGCCTCCGCTCGGGCGATCCGCGCAGGGCTGCGCGAGGCTCTCGGCGTCGACGTCGGGGTCGTCGTGACCGACACCTTCGGACGGCCCTGGCGCTCCGGCCTCACGGACGTGGCGATCGGCGCCGCCGGGGTGCGCGTCCTGGACGATCTGCGCGGCGGCACGGACGCGTACGGCAATCCGCTCGCCGCCACCGTCGTCGCCACCGCCGACGAACTCGCCGCCGCGGGCGACCTGGTCAAGGGCAAGGCCGCCGGGCTGCCCGTGGCCGTCGTGCGCGGGCTGCCGCACGTGGTGGCCGAGGAGGACGGGGCCGGGGCGCGGGCGCTGGTCCGGGACGCGCGCGACGACATGTTCCGGCTGGGCGCCTCGGAGGCCGTCCGGGAGGCGGTGACCCAGCGCCGCACGATCCGCGCCTTCACCGACGAGCCCGTGGACCCCGGCGCGGTACGGCGCGCCGTGGCCGCCGCCGTGACGGCCCCCGCGCCGCACCACACGACACCGTGGCGGTTCGTGCTGCTGGAGTCGGAGCGCACGCGCGTACGACTGCTGGACGCGATGCGGGACGCCTGGATCGCCGACCTGCGCCGGGACGGCAAGTCGCCGGAGTCGATCGCCAAGCGGGTGCGGCGCGGGGACGTGCTGCGCAACGCGCCGTACCTCGTGGTGCCGTGCCTGGTCATGGACGGCTCGCACACGTACGGCGACGCCCGGCGGGACGCGGCCGAGCGGGAGATGTTCGTGGTCGCGGCGGGGGCCGGGGTGCAGAACTTCCTCGTGGCGCTGGCCGGGGAGCGGCTGGGGTCGGCATGGGTGTCGTCGACGATGTTCTGCCGGGACGTGGTGCGCGAGGTGCTGGGGCTGCCCGGGGACTGGGATCCGATGGGCGCGGTGGCGGTCGGGCATCCGGCGCAGGCGCCGAGGCCGCGGGGCGAGCGGGACGCGGGGATGTTCATCGCGGTGCGGTGACGTGAGGCGGGGGCGGGGGCGGCGACATGAGGCGGGGTGGGCGAGGTGAGGACCGCGGGGGGTGCGCCTACCCTCGTAGGACCGCTTCTTTCTCCTTCCTCTCGTTGGGACTCACCGGTGGCCGGACGTTTCGCTCCCAGGCCCACGCGCACGACCGTGCGCGGTGGGGAGGTCGCCGTGCCCGCCGGGGTGCCCCGGCAGCAGTCCGCGGCGCCGGAGCTGGTGCGGGAGTGGGTGCCGGACGGGCCGCTGGAGCTGGGGCTGGTGCTCGGGCCGCTGCGGCGCGGGCCCGGTGATCCGACGTTCCGCGCGATGCCGGACGGGTCGGTGTGGCGGGCCAGCCGTACGCCGGCCGGGCCGGGGACGCTGCGGGTGTCGGTCCGGGGCGGCGCGGTGCGCGGGGAGGCCTGGGGGCCTGGGGCGCAGTGGCTGCTGGACGGGCTTCCGGAGCTGCTCGGCGCGGCGGACGATCCGGGGGCGTTCGTGCCGCGGCACCGGGTGGTGGCGCACGCGTGGCGCCGGCGTCCGGGGCTGCGGCTGACGCGGACCGGGCTGGTGCTGGAGTCGCTGATTCCGTCGATCCTGGAGCAGAAGGTCACGACGGTCGAGGCGTATCAGGCGTGGCGGATGCTGGTGCGCGCGTTCGGGGAGCCGGCGCCCGGGCCCGCCCCCGGGCGGATGTGCGTGATGCCGGATCCGCGCGGCTGGGCGCTGATCCCGTCCTGGGAGTGGCACCGGGCGGGCGTGGACGACAAGCGCGCGTCGACGGTCCTGCGGGCGGTGCGGGTCGCCGCGCGGCTGGAGCAGGCGGTGGGCATGTCCCCCGAGGACGCGCGGGCGCGGCTGGAGCTGGTGCCGGGGATCGGGCCGTGGACGTCGGCGGAGACCGTGCAGCGCAGTCACGGGGCGCCGGACGCGGTGACGGTGGGGGATCTGCACCTGCCGGGGATCGTCGGGTGGGCGCTGGCGGGGAACCGGGCGGCGGACGACGCGGTGATGCTGGAGCTGCTGGAGCCGTACGCGGGGCAGCGGCATCGGGCGGCGCGGTTCGTCCTGCTGAGCGGGAGGGTGCCGGAGCGGAGGGGGCCGCGGATGACGCGGGGGGACATCGGGCGGCTGTGAGACGCGTGGGGTGGCGGGCGGGTCCCGGGGAGCGGGCGCAGGGAGTACGGCGTCGACGCGGGGGACGGGGTGCGCGGCGGCGCTCCGGCCGGAAGCCCACCGCACAGCCCCGCGTCGGCGAGACGGCAGGCGGCCGGCGGTGGGGCTCGGACCTCCGAGACGGGCCACCGGCCCGGCCGGCAGGTCACAGCCCCGGACGGAAACCCACCGCCGGCCCCGCGTCGGCCGGACGGCCGGCGGCGGGCAGCGGCCGGCCGACCCTGGACAGCCCCGCGCGGCCCCGTACAGGCCGCGCCCTACTGGTCCGGCGAGAAGCGGAGCGCCCCCGGCGGTATGTGCGCGTTGCACCAGACTCTCGCGCCGGGGTTCAGCTCGTTGTCGGAGCCGATGATCGCGTCGTCGCCGATCACCGTGCCGTTCAGGACCGTACGGCTGCCGACCCGCGCCCGGGTCCCGACGAGGGAGTCGGTGATCACCGCGTCGGGCTCGATCACCGCGCCCGGCAGAATCGTGCTGCCGAATATGCGCGCCCCCTCCGCGACGAACGCGCCCTCCCCCACCACCGTGCCCCCCGCCAGCTTGGCGTCGGCCGCGACCCTCGCCGTCGGCAGGACGAGCCGGTCCCCGCACCGGCCGGGGACGGCGGGTGACGGCGCCCGGCCCAGGACCAGGTCCGCCGAGCCGCGGACGAACGCCGCCGGCGTGCCGAGGTCCAGCCAGTAAGTGGAGTCGACCATGCCCTGCAGATGCGCCCCCGCCGCCAGCAGCTCGGGGAACGTCTCGCGCTCGACGGACACCGGCCGCCCCGCCGGGATCGTGTCGATGACCGAGCGCCGGAAGACGTACGCCCCCGCGTTGATCTGGTCGGTGACGATCTCCTCCGGCGTCTGGGGTTTCTCCAGGAACGCCGTCACCCGTCCGGTGCCGTCCGTGGGGACCAGCCCGTACGCGCGCGGGTCCGTCACCTTCGTCAGGTGGAGCGAGACGTCCGCGCCCGTCCTGCGGTGGGTGTCGACCAGGGCCCGGATGTCCAGCCCCGTCAGGATGTCTCCGTTGAAGACGAGGACCGGGTCCTCCGGCCCCGACCGCAGCCGCGAGGCCACGTTGCGGATCGCGCCGCCCGTGCCGAGCGGCTCCTCCTCCGTGACGTACTCGATGTGCAGTCCGAGCGACGCGCCGTCGCCGAAGTACGGTTCGAAGACCTCGGCCAGATAGGACGTCGCGAGCACGATGTGGTCGACCCCCGCCGCCCTCGCCCGCGCCAGTTGATGCGTGAGGAACGGCACCCCCGCCGCCCTGACCATCGGCTTGGGCGTGTGCACCGTGAGCGGGCGCAGCCGGGTGCCCTTGCCGCCGACCAGGAGGATCGCTTCTGTCACCTGTCGTCTCTGCTTCCTGCCGGGACCGGCCGAACTGTCTTTCGGCCGGCCAGTGTATGCAGAGCCACTCGTGAGGTCAGAAGCGTCCCTGGAAGCGTGCCGCGTGCCAGCGTGCCTTGGGGAGTTTGCGGTAGAGCTGCTGTCCTGGGCAGTCCGTGACGAACGCGTCGCGGTGACCGGAGATGACGTTCAGTCGTACGTTCTTACCCTTTCGGTAGAGATTGCCACCACCCGACTTGAGGGACGTCTTCGCCCGCGGGTTGGCGCCGTAGAGGCCGAGCTTCCATGCCGTCAGGCGGCCGATGGCCCTGCCGGTGGACGTGCTGGGCGAGGTCCGGTTGAACGTGCCGAGGACGGCGATGCCCATGGTGTTGCTGTTGAAGCCGGAGGTGTGGGCGCCCAGGACCGGTTTCGCCACGCCCCCCGCGCGGCCCTCGTACAGGTTCCCGCACTTGTCGACGAGGAAGTTGTAGCCGATGTCGCGCCAGCCCATGCTGCGGACGTGGTAGCGGTAGATACCGCGAATGACGGAAGGCGCCTGTGAGCAGCTGTAGTTGTTGCCGGTGGCCGTGTGGTGCACGAAGGCGGCCTTGATCCGCTTGGTGTAGACGAACCCCCGTTCGCGCAGCCGCTCGTCGGCGCCCCAGCCGCGGCGGGTGACGATGCGCGGGCGCGGGCCGATGTACGGCCTCGCCCGCTGTTCCTCCGGCAGGCCGTCGAGGTTGTCGAACTCGTCGAGGTTCTCGATGTCGTCGATGTCGTCGAGGTCATCGAGGTCGTCGGGGCTTTCGACGCCTTCCAGCCCTTCGGCGTGCAGGGTGAGCAGGTCCTGCTCCGTCTGGTGGCGGTCAAGCTCCGGGATCTCGGTGGCCTCCAGGGGGGCCAGGTCGGCGTTGGGGGTGGCCGCGTCGACGCTCTCGGGACTGAGGGGGGCGGTGAGCGGGGGATCGAAGGAGGCGCCGAGGGCGCCGAGGGCGCCGGCGGCCGATGCCGCGGATGGCGTCGACTCCTGCGGGTCGCCGGGGTCCACCAGTTCCAGGCGCAGACCTGCCGGAAGCGTGGCGGATGCGGGGGCGCCGGTCCCGTCGGCCGTGGAGGCCGCGACACGTACCTCGACTCCGTCCGAATTCCCCACCCACAGGGGGGCGGTGGCGCCGCGCACGCGGGAGGCGGCGCGTTCGGTGGCGTCCGGGTCGGGGGCGTGCTCGGCGTTGTGCGTCTCGAGGTCCTGCCAGCCGGACCAGACGCCGGTGCCCGCGGCGCGGGTGCGGACCTGGACGCGGCCGTGGAGTTCGTCGTCCGGGTCGTCCCAGACGACGCCGACGAGGGAGAAGGGCCGTACGTCCTTGCTGGGCAGGCCCTGGACGGCGGACGAGCCGAGGGAACGGTCGGCGGCGAGGGGGACGAGGGGCAGCGACTGGGTGCCGCCGGGGACAGCGGGTTCGGCACCGGGGCGCCCGGCGGCGCGCACGGCACCGGGTGACGTGGCCGCGGTGGCCGCCGTCGCCGAGGCGCCCGGTATCGCGGCCGACGCCGCGGTCGTCGCGGGAATGGTCAGCGGCAGCGCGAGGGCTGCCGCGCAGGTCACGCCTATGGAGGGAGCGATGAGCTTACGCATGCCCCACATCCTGGACATAGTCATATAAACCTGTCCATCGGGGAATTGACGGCCGGTCGGCCGCCGTTCGGCCGAACCGGTGAGGGGCGCGACTCGATCGGCGACCCGGCGCACGCGTACGCTTGCGCGGGTGAACGCCACCGATCGCACCCCCGCCGACCTGCTGCGTTCCGCGCTCGCCGCGGACTCCGCGCGCCCCCTGGTGACCTTCTACGACGACGCCACGGGCGAACGTGTCGAACTCTCCGTGGCCACCTTCGCCAATTGGGTGGCCAAGACCGCCAACCTCCTCCAGGACGGCATGTCCGCCGAGCCCGGCGACCGGGTCGCGCTGCTGCTGCCGGCGCACTGGCAGACGGCGGTGTGGCTGCTGGCGTGCTCGTCGGTGGGCGTCGTCGCGGACGTGGAGGGCGATCCCGGACGGGCCGACTTCGTGGTCGCGGGGCCGGGGCGGTTCGAGGCGGGGCTGGCCTGCTCCGGGGAGCGGTACGCGCTGTCGCTGGGTCCGCTGGGACGGCGCTTCGCGACGCCGCCCGCCGGGTACGCCGACTACGCCGTCGACGTGCCGAGCCACGGGGACCGGTTCGCGCCGTACGCGCCGGTCGACCCGGAGGCGCCGGCGCTGATCGTGGCCGGGGCGGAGTTCACGGGCGCGGAGGTGGTGGAGCGGGCGCTCGGCGACGCCCCCGGGCTGGACCTGACGGGCCCGGGTTCCCGGATCCTGTCCGCACTCCCGTACGACACCTGGGAGGGCCTGAGCGCGGGGCTGTACGCCCCGCTGGCGGCCGGCGGCTCGGTGGTGCTGTGCCGGCACCTGGACCGGCTGGACGAGCGGTCCCTGGCCCAGCGCATCGAGGCGGAACGGGTCACGGCGACGGCCCGCTGACGCCGGGCGCCTCACAGAGGCGTCCGGCTTCCCGTGCCGGCGGCGGACGCCCGCGGCACGGCACCCCTCCGATCCGCCGTCGGTCCGGGGCCGTGACCCGCCCCTTCATCCGTACGTCCAGCGCCGTACCCCACCCCCTTCACCCGTTCGGGTCATCCCCGCCCGCGCCCCCGCCTCCCCCGGGTCACGCTCGTACCAGGCAGCGCGAACCGGACGGCGGCGACGACGGCCCAGCCGGCCGCCCGTACACCGGCTGCCCGCTCGTACAGCCGACCCGCTCGTACAGCGAAGGGGTGGAGCCAGACGTGAGCGACACCGCGGGCATGTCTTCGCGCGGCCGACGCACACCCCGTCGGCGCTGGGTGCGGTACGGGGCCGCCGGGGCGGCCGTGCTGGTGCTGGGCGGCGCGGCGGGCGGCTGGGCGCTCTACGCGAGGCTGGACGGGAACATCACCCCGGACGAGGCCGCCGCGGCCGAGCTGGCGCGGTTCGAGAAGGAGCGGCCCACCGCCCTGGTGCGGGGCGCGCAGAACATCCTGCTCATCGGGTCGGACACCCGCTCCGGGGCGGACAACCGGCGCTACGGCCGCGACCTGGGCACCGAGCGCTCCGACACCACGATCCTGCTCCACCTGTCGGCCGGGCGGCGCAGCGCCACCGCCGTCTCGCTCCCCCGCGACCTGATGGTGGACGTGCCGAGCTGCCGGCGGCCGGACGGCAGCCGCACCCGGCCGGCGTTCGCGATGCTCAACCACGCCTACGAGGCGGGCGGTTCGGCCTGCACGATCCGGACCGTCGAGAAGCTCACCGACATCCGCGTGGACCACCACGTCGTCGTCGACTTCGGCGGGTTCAAGAACATGGTCGACGCTCTCGACGGCGTACAGATCTGCCTGAAGAAGCCGATCCACGACAAAGCGGCCAAGCTGCGGCTTCCCGCAGGCCGCGTGACGCTCAACGGCGAGCAGGCCCTCGGCTACGTCCGCGCCCGCAAGTCGCTCGGCGACGGCAGCGACACCGACCGGATCGAGCGCCAGCAGCGCTTCCTCGCGGCGCTCGCCAAGAAGGTGCGCGGCAACGACGTGCTGCTCAACCCGGTGAAGCTCTACCCGGTGCTGGACGCCGCCACCTCCTCCCTCACCACCGACCCTGGCCTGGCGAGCCTGCGCGGCCTGTACGACCTCGCCCGCGGCCTGCGCGACATCCCCACCGAACGGGTGCAGTTCCTGACCGTCCCGCGCGAGTCCTACGCCGGCGACTCCAATCGCGACCAGCTCGTGGAGCCCGCGGCCGAAAGGCTTTTCGCCCGGCTGCGACAGGACGCGCCCGTGGGAGTGGCACGGGAAGCACGGGACATTTCACGGAATTCCACAGAAAACGGTGCGGACGGTGAACGTGACGGAGGCGACTCACGTCTACCCGTGTTCCGCGGAAACACCGCCGCGGAAGGCGGCTGCCGGTAAAACACTGGGCAAGGAGGCCCTCTCCGTCCTGGGAAATGGGCGGATTGCCCAGTTGTAGGGACGTGGAATTTGTCACCGTCGTCGCTTGGCGCTGAACTGGGCGGATAGTGTGAGCGATCCGGTGCACCTCGACTCCCGGCCACGAACACGTTTCTGGGGTCGCGCACTGTGTACGAGCTTTGTACGAGACCCCGTGCGCCTCGAAGGGGGAAGGCGCCGCGTGGCCCCGACGGAGGATTCAGGCAACCGTGGACGCGCAAGGCCGTGGGCGGGCGGAGCACATCGACCCCGCAGACCAGTGGGTACTCAATCCGAACACCGGTGAATACGAACTGCGACTGAGCCCTTCCGGAGAGCAGCCGACGGTTCCCGCCCCCCGCCGGACCGGTTCCCGCCGCGCCGCGCCGAGCGCCCGTTCCATGCCCCCGGCACGCGACCGGCAGGACTCCCGCGAGGGGGACGCGGCGGGTCCGCGACGACGGCGGGGCGCGCCCCCCGAGCCCGCGGCTGCCCGGCGCGGGCGGCGTCCGGCGAAGAAGTCGAAGGCGGCGAAGGCGAAGAAGGCCGTGCTGTGGACCGGCGGCGGCATGGCCTTCGTCCTGCTCGCCACGGCCGGCGCCGGCTACCTCTACATCCGGCACCTCAACGGCAACATCACCTCCGTCTCCGACGACGGCGCGAGCACCGGTGGCTTCCAGAAGGACAAGGCCATCAACATCCTGCTGATCGGCACGGACAAACGCACCGGCGCGGGCAACGAGTCCTACGGCGACCACGGCAGCCCCGGCCACGCCGACACCACGATCCTGCTGCACGTCTCCAAGGACCGCTCCAACGCGACCGCGCTCAGCATCCCGCGCGACCTGATCGTGGACATCCCGGACTGCCCGACCACGCAGGAGGACGGCTCCACCGAGGTCATCCCCGGCTCGCAGGGCGTCCGCTTCAACACCAGCCTGGGCCAGAGCGGCCGTACGCCCAGCTGCACCATGCGCACGGTGACCGAGCTGACCGGGATCACGCCGGACAACTTCATGGTGGCCGACTTCAACGCGGTCAAGACGTTGACCAGCGCGGTGGGCGGCGTCGAGGTGTGCCTGAACAAGGACATCAACGACAGGGACTCCAAGCTCAACCTGACCAAGGGCAAGCACGTCATCGAGGGCGAGGACGCGCTGGCCTTCGTCCGCACCCGGCACTCCGTGGGCACCGGCGGCGACCTGAGCCGGATCAACCTCCAGCAGCAGTTCCTCAGCGCGCTGATGCGCAAGCTGAAGTCGAACGACACCCTGACCAACCCGTCGAAGATGGTGAAGCTGGCCGAGGCGGGCACCAAGGCGCTGACGGTCGACTCCCAGCTGGACAGCATCGGCAAGCTGAAGGACCTCGGCCTGGAGCTGGGCAAGCTCAACGTCAAGAACCTGACATTCACGACCGTGCCGGTGGTCGACAACCCGGCCGAGACGGTCAAGGCGACGGTCGTGGTCGACAAGAGCAAGGCCCCGCAGGTCTTCCAGATGATCAAGGAGGACGTGTCCTTCACCGAGGTCAAGGAGAAGAAGGCCAAGGAGAAGGCGGCGGTCGCGGCCCGGCTGAAGGGCACCAAGGCGGACCCGTCCGAGGTGCGGGTGCGCATTCTCAACGGCGGGGCCGCGGCCGGCAGCGCACAGGAGACTCTCAGCTGGCTGCAGAACGACGAGGGCGTGACCAAGTCGGAGAACGCGGGCAACGCGGACGCGGCGCAGAGCAGAACGACGCTGGAGTACGCGCCCGACCAGGCGGACCAGGCACGCAGGCTCGCCGACATCATGGGTCTGTCCGGATCCGCGATGAAGCCGGGCGAGAGCGTGGAGAACGCCCAGGGGCTGCCCACGATGACGCTCGTGCTGGGCGAGGACTTCAAGGGTGCCGGCGTCTCGCTGACGGCGCCGACGAAAGCACCCGAAGGCGTCCAGAAGTCCACGGCGGACAAGGTCGTCTGCGCCGAATAGGAAATTGAGGGGTAACCCAACGGGTCCGTCGTGCGTCTGACTTGACGCGGGACGGACCCGTGTCGGGTCTGCAGGGGTGGGAGGGCAGGCAGTGACGCGAAGCAGCGTGCGGGGGGACGTGCCTGCGGTGGAGGAGACGATGTCCCTGACACCGCAGGACCAGGAACAGGACCAGGGGCAGGACGAGAGCGAGAAGGACGGGGATCCGGCCGCCGGCGGCGCCAGACACGGCGGCCGGCGGGGCGGGGGCCGCCGCGGCGCCGACCACCGGGCGCGCCGGCGCAGGGTGCTGCGCTGGAGCGCGACGTTCCTGGCGGTGGTGATGGCCGGCACCGCGGGCGCGGGCTATCTCTACTACGAGCACCTCAACAGCAACATCAAGAAGGAAGAGCTCAACCTCGGCGACAACAAGGTCGCCAAGCCGACGCCGAACGCCGCGGGCCAGACCCCGCTCAACATCCTGCTGATCGGCTCGGACGCCCGCGACAACGCCGAGAACCAGAAGCTCGGCGGCGCGAGGGAGACGTTCAACGGCCCGCCGCTCGCCGACGTCCAGATGCTGCTGCACGTCTCGGCCGACCGCTCCCACATATCGGTCGTGAGCATGCCGCGCGACACCCTGGTGATGATCCCCAAGTGCACCGACCCGGACACGGGCGAGGTGTACGAGGCGAGCACGGTGCCGGTGGCGACGAACCGGAGCCTGCAGAACGGCGGCCCCGGCTGCACGGTGGCCACCTGGCAGGAGCTGACCGGCATCCACATCGACCACTTCATGATGATCGACTTCGCGGGCGTGGTGTCGATGGCCGACGCGATCGGCGGCGTCCCGGTGTGCGTCGAGGACAACGTGTACTCCCGCGACGCACGCGGCCGCGGCTCCGGGCTGAGGCTGAGGGAGGGCACCACCAAGGTCAAGGGCGAGCAGGCCCTGCAGTGGCTGCGCACCCGCTACGGCTTCGGCGACAACAGCGACCTGTACCGGGCCAAGGCGCAGCACATGTACATGAACGCGATGGTCCGCCAGCTGCGCGCGGAGGCCCGGCTCAGCAACCCCAACTCGCTGCGCAAGCTGGCCGAGGCGGCGACGCAGGCGCTCACCGTCGACGAGGGCCTGGGCACCATCAAGAAGATGTACGACCTCGCCGCCGACCTCCAGCAGGTGCCGACCGACCGGATCACCATGACGACGATGCCCAACCGGCTCGTCGGCAACCAGGTCGAGCCGACCGAGGACGCCGAGACGGTGTTCCGGATGGTGCGCGAGGACATCGCCCTCGACGGCAAGGACAAGAAGAAGACGCCCCGCGCGGAACCGGAGCCGTCGGACCCGGCCGCGGCGGACGGGGAGATCGCGGTGCAGGTCCGCAACGGCACCGCCACCGACACCCTGCTCGCCGCTTCGGGGCGGGCCAACACGGTCGCCGGACTGCTCGTCGACGAGGGCTTCGCGCAGGCCGCCGCGGACACCTCGGCCTGGCCGGGCCAGGAGACGACGACGGTCCGCTACCCGAGCGCCGACCTGGAGGGCGACGCCCGCCGGGTGGCCGAGGCCCTCGGCATCCCGGCGAGCGCGGTGAAGAAGTCCACGGAGGTCTCCGGCGTCACGCTGACCGTCGGCGCCGACTGGCGCGAGGGCACGGCGTACGAGGCGCCGGAGAAGGAGGACAGGACGCCGGAGTCGGCCGGGGCGCTCAACGCCTCCGACACCTCGGCGTGCATGCCGGTGAACCCGAACTACACGTTCTGAGCCCCGGGTCGGTGCTCAGCCCGCCGCGCTGTCGGAGGAGCTGAGCACCGCCGGCCGGCGGGAGGCGATGACCCGCCTGGCCAGGGAGCGCGGGCTGGTCAGGAAGCCGTACCCCCACGACATGTGCATGGTGGCCAGCGCCACGGGGATCTGCAGGCGGGCCTTCAGCGGCAGCCCCTTGCCCGCCGGAACCGAGCCCGCGACGATCGCCGCGAGGTAGCCGCCGGGGATCACGAAGCCCCACGGGGTCAGTACGGCGCCCACGACCAGTCCGGCCGCGATCGCGCACACGGCCGTCGGCGGGGCGAGGTAGCGCAGGTTGATGGAGCCGGCGTGGTAGCGGGCGACGACGTGCCGCCAACGGCCGTAGTCCTTGTACTGCTTGGCCAGCGCGCGCACGCTCGGCCGGGGCCGGTAGGAGACCTTCAGCTCGGGCGAGAACCAGATCAGGCCGCCCGCCTCGCGGATGCGGAAGTTCAGCTCCCAGTCCTGGGCGCGGATGAACTCCTCGTTGTAGCCGCCCTGCTGCTCCAGCGCCTCGCGCCGGAACACGCCGAGGTAGACCGTCTCGGCGGGGCCGGCCTCGCCGCCGGTGTGGAAGGCGGCGTTGCCGACGCCGATCCTCGACGTCATGGCGGCGGCGACCGCGTGCTCCCAGTCGCTTTCTCCCTCGGCGTGCATGATGCCGCCGACGTTCTGCGCGCCGGTCTCCTCCAGCAGCCGTACTGCCGTGGCGATGTAGTTCGGCGACAGCATGCCGTGCCCGTCGACGCGGACCACGATCGGGTGGCGGGAGGCCCTGATCGCGGCGTTGAGCGCGGCGGGCGTGCGGCCCGTGGGGTTCGGGACGGTGTGCACGCGCGGGTCCTCGCGCACCAGTTCGGCGGCGATCTCGTCCGTGCGGTCCGTGGACGGACCGAGGGCGATCACGACCTCCATCTCGCCGGCGTACTCCTGGGCGAGGATCGCGTGGACGGCGCCGCGCAGATGCCGCTCCTCGTTGAGGACGGGCATGATCACGGACACGGCGGGGAGCTGCACGTCGGGCTTGGCGTTCATAGGACGCTCACGTTACCGCGAACGGGGGACAGCGGTGCGCCCCGCCGGGGCCGCTGCGCCGGACCGCAGATCGTATCGGCCTACGGTGCTCACGGCTCGTGCGTACGGCCGCAGCGCTTGTCCCAGCGGAGGTGTTCCCCATGCCCAGCACACCGCCCCGGCCCCCGGTCCGGTCGCGACCGAGGGGGGCGGCCCGGCCGCCCGTCCGGCGCGGGAGGCCGCGCTGGGCCGTCCGGGCGGTGACCACGCTGTCGGTGGCGATCCTCGCCTCCGCCGGGATCGGCCACGCGGTGATCAGCAGCCTGGACGCGGACATCGACCGGGTCGACGCCTTCAAGGACATGAAGAACCGGCCGCGCGCCGGGCACGGCATGAACGTGCTGCTGGTCGGCACGGACGGCCGGGAGCGGATCGGCGAGGCCGAGCGGCGCAGGTACCGGCTGGGCGGTGAGCCCTGCCACTGCACCGACACGATCATGATCGTGCACATCTCCGAGGACCGGAACCGGGCGAGCGTGGTCAGCCTGCCGCGCGACTCCTACGCCGAACTGCCCGCGCACACCGACCGCGTCACCGGCGAGCGGCACGCGGCGCACCCGGTGAAGCTGAACGCCGCGTACGCCGAGGGCGGTCCGCAGCTGACCGTGCGGACGGTGGAGCAGATGACCCGGGTGAAGATCGACCACTACGTGGAGGTCGACTTCGGCAGCTTCATGAAGACGGTGGACGTGCTCGGCGGGGTGCGGATCTGCACCGCCCGGCCGCTGAAGGACTCCTACACGGGCCTGGACCTGCCCGCCGGGACGCACCGGCTCTCCGGCGGGCAGGCGCTCCAGTACGTGCGCGCCCGCTACGTCGACGGGGCCTCCGACCTCGGCCGGATGCAGCGCCAGCAGCGCTTCCTGGCGGCGCTGATCGACCGGTCGACGTCCTCGGGGGTGCTGCTGAACCCGATGAAGTTCCGGGACGTCACCCGGGCCGTGCTGGGCTCGGTGCGGGCGGACAAGGGCTTCGGCGCGGGCGAACTGCTGGACCTGGGCCGGGCGATGCGGAACTTCTCGCCCTCCTCGTCGGAGTTCGCCACCGTGCCGATCGGGCAGATGGCCTACCCCGTGAAGGGCCTCGGCTCGACGCTGAAGTGGGACCCCGTCAAGGCCGGCCGGATCTTCCGCGCGCTGCGCGACGACAAGCCGCTGTCCTCCACCCGGCCCCGCACCCGCCCGTCGGCGCCGGTGGAGGTGGCCCCGCGGCAGATCCTGGTCCAGGTCGAGAACGGCACCCGGACCCCGGGGCTGGGCCGCCGGGTCGACGCCGCCCTCACCGCGGCCGGCTTCCGCACCACCCACCGCGCGACCAGCGCGGCCGACCCGTCCGCGCGCCGCACGGTCATCTCCTACGACCCCCGCTGGGACCGCTCGGCCAGGACCCTCGCGGCGGCCTTCCCCGGCAGCGTCCTGCGCCCCGTCGCGGGCCAGGGCGCCACGCTCAAGGTCACCGTCGGCACCGACTTCCGCGAGGTGCGCGCGGTGCGCGTCACGGGGACGCAGGAGGAGCCGGGGGTGGTCCGGGGGGACGAGGTGAGCTGCGGCTGAGGCGGTCGCGCGGCGTCTGCGGGCCGCCGTGACGGAACGCTCAGTCCTCGATGCCCTCCGCCGCGCGCTTCTCGCGCAGCTCCTTGATGGCGCGGCGGCGGGCCAGGCGGTGGGTGCGGCGGATCTGGGCCTCCTGGTAGCGGCGCTTGTCGCGTTCCGACTCCGGGATCACCGGCGGGACCGCGCGCGGCCTGCCGTCGGCGTCGACGGCGGCGAAGACGAGGTAGGCGGAGCCGACCTGGGTCGGCGGGGCGGACTCGTTCCAGCGTTCCGCCAGGACCCGGACGCCGACCTCCATCGAGGTCCGCCCGGTCCAGTTGACCTGGGCCTTCACATGGACCAGGTCGCCGACCCGGACCGGTTCGAGGAACACCATCTCGTCCATGGACGCCGTGACCGCGGGGCCGCCGCTGTGCCGGCCGGCCACCGCGCCCGCCGCGTCGTCCACCAGCTTCATGATCACACCGCCGTGCACCGTGCCGAGCAGATTGGTGTCGTTGTGGGTCATGATGTGGCTGAGAGTGGTCCGGGAGGCCGAGGTCGGCTTGCCCGGTATGCCGGAGGTGTCGGAGGTCGTCCGCTCTGCGGCGCTGGCCTGGTCTGTCATGGCCTCCACCTTATGCCGAAGCGACAACTCGGGACTTTGTGTCAGCTTCGCAACAGCACCGGTCCTATTTTCCGCCAGGCCTTGTGAGGCACACACCCGCGACCGGCACACTGGGGCCCATGAATGACTGGCCCCAGGGATGGTCCGACGACAACCGCGGCACCGGCTACGGACGCGGCAGCACGGGCGCGCAGCCGGAAGGCGCCCGCGTGATGCGCCAGGTGCAGCGCGGCCCGGCGGCCCCGCACTCCGGGGACCAGGCCGGAGCGCCGTACGGCGGCATCCCGCAGCAGCCGTCGTACGTCGACGGCCAGGGACACGACGGGTACGACAGCGGCTACAACACCGGCCAGGTCTACGGCGGCGGCCCCGCCGGTCCCGCCGGCGGCGGCGCCCCGCGGCCCGCGCCGAACTGGCGGCGCCGGATCAAGGTGACGGCGATCACCATGGCGACCGTGCTGATCGTCACACTCGTCGGCACCTACTTCTGGGCGGACTCCAAGCTCAACCGCGAGGTCGACCTCGCGACGGTCATCGACCGGCCCGAGAAGGGCGAGGGCACCAACTACCTCATCGTCGGCTCCGACAGCCGCGCGGGCATGACCGACGAGGAGAAGAAGAAGCTGCACACCGGGTCCGCCGAGGGCAAGCGCACGGACTCGATGATGATCCTGCACACCGGCGACAACGGCCCGACCCTGATCTCCCTGCCCCGCGACTCCAACGTCACGATCCCCGAGTTCAAGGGCTCCGAGTCGGGCAAGGTCCGCGCCGCGATGGGCGCGAACAAGCTGAACGCGGCCTACTCGATCGACGGGCCCACGCTGCTGGTGCGCACGGTCGAGTTCAACACCGGCCTGCACATCGACCACTACGTCGAGATCGGCTTCGCCGGCTTCGCGAACATCGTGGACGCGGTCGGCGGCGTCGAGATGGACATCCCGCAGGACATCAAGGACTCCAAGTCCGGCGCCGACTTCAAGAAGGGCAAGCAGACGCTGAACGGCGAGGAGGCCCTCGCCTTCGTCCGCACCCGCTACGCCCTCGCCGGCTCCGACCTGGACCGCACCAAGAACCAGCAGAAGTTCCTCTCCGCCCTCGCCAACCAGGTGGCCACCCCGAGCACGGTCCTCAATCCCTTCAAGCTCTACCCGACGATGGGCGCCGGCCTGGACTCGCTCGTCGTCGACAAGGACATGGGCCTGTGGGACCTGGCGTCCATGTTCTGGGCGATGAAGGGCGTCAGCGGCGGCGACGGCAAGTCCATGAACATGCCGATCGCGGGCAACGCCCCCAACGGCAACCTCGCCTGGGACATGACCAAGGTGAAGACGCTGGTGAACCAGCTCAAGAACGACGAGAAGGTCACCGTCTCCGCGAACTGACGCGACGTGAACGAGGCATGAGGAGGGCGCGCCCCGCAGGGGGCGCGCCCTCCTTCACGTCCGGCGCCTCACGTCCGGCGCCTCACATCGCGGCGCCCGCCATCGCGCGGCACGACTCCGCACAGCGGCGGCACGCCTCGGCGCACCGCATCATCTGCGGATCGTCCGGCATGGCCATGCAGGCCTCCGCGCACCTGTCGCAGGCCGTCGCGCACATGGCGCACATCTCGCCGGACATCGACGAGCGGCGCATCATCATGTCCGCGCACATGCGGGTGGTGTCGGCGCAGTCCATCAGCGCGCGCATGACCTGCATCTGGGCCTGGCCGCCCCGCTGCATACAGGAGCTCATCGTCTCCTCGCACACGCTGTGACACTCCATGCAGGCCCGCACGCAGTCCTGCATCTCCTGGCTCATCGGCGTCATGGTTCCGGGCTGGGTCATGGCTCCTCCTCGGGACGGGAGGCGGCCCGGCAGACCCGGACCGCCGCCCTTCCGTCGTACGCCCGTACTCACCCGTACGCCATTCGGGGAAGCCGTCAGGGCAGGTTGCGGGCCATGACGATGCGCTGGACCTGGTTCGTGCCCTCGTAGATCTGCGTGATCTTGGCGTCGCGCATCATGCGCTCGACCGGGTAGTCACGGGTGTACCCGTAGCCGCCGAGGAGCTGGACCGCGTCCGTGGTGACCTCCATCGCCACGTCCGAGGCGAAGCACTTGGCGGCGGCGCCCTGGAAGGTGAGGTCGGCGTCGCCGCGCTCGGACTTGGCCGCGGCGGCGTAGGTGAGCTGGCGGGCGGCCTCGATCTTCATGGCCATGTCGGCCAGCATGAACTGGATGCCCTGGAAGTCGGCGATCGGCTTGCCGAACTGCTTGCGCTCCTTGACGTAGCCCTTGGCGTAGTCGAGGGCGCCCTGGGCGATGCCGAGGGCCTGGGCGGCGATGGTGATGCGGGTGTGGTCCAGCGTCTTCATCGCCGTGGCGAAGCCGGTGCCCTCCGCGCCGATCATGCGGTCGGCGGGGATGCGGACGTTGTCGAGGTAGACCTCGCGGGTCGGGGAGCCCTTGATGCCGAGCTTCTTCTCGGGGGCGCCGAAGGAGACGCCCGGGTCCGACTTCTCCACGACGAACGCCGAGATGCCCTTGGAGCGCTTCTCGGGGTCGGTCACGGCCATCACCGTGTAGTACTCGGAGACGCCCGCGTTGGTGATCCAGCGCTTGACGCCGTTGAGCACGTAGTGGTCGCCGTCGCGGACGGCCTTCGTCTTCATGCCGGCCGCGTCGGAGCCCGCGTCCGGCTCGGAGAGGCAGTAGGAGAACATCGCGTCGCCCTTGGCGAGCGGCGTCATGTACTTCTTCTTCAGCTCCTCGGAGCCGGAGAGGATCACCGGCAGGGAGCCCAGCTTGTTCACCGCCGGGATCAGGGAGGAGGACGCGCAGACGCGGGCCACCTCCTCGATGACGATCACCGTGGCCAGCGCGTCGGCGCCCGCGCCGCCGTACGACTCCGGTACGTGCACGGCGTGCAGGTCGTTCGCGACCAGCGCGTCCAGCGCCTCCTGCGGGAAGCGGGCCTCCTCGTCCACCGCGGCGGCGTACGGGGCGATCTTCGCCTCCGACAGCGAGCGGACGGCGTCGCGGAGCATCTGGTGCTCCTCGGACGGGCGGTACAGGTCGAAATCAGGCGAACCCGCCAAGACTCTCACGCTCCAAGGACGCTAATTACCGTTAAGTAATACAAAGTTTAGGGGCCCGCCCACAGGAGTGACAGGTGAGCTTGGCGACAGGGGAAACCTTGCCCGCGGAGGGGCTCCGACATGCCCCGACTATGCTCAGGCAGCGCACCGACGACGTCCACCCGGGAGTACCGCATGGCCCTCAAGATCACTGTGATCGGCACCGGCTATCTCGGCGCCACGCACGCCGCGGCCATGGCCGAACTGGGCTTCGAAGTGCTGGGCCTGGACGTCGTCCCGGAGAAGATCGAGACCCTGCGGCGCGGCGAGGTCCCGATGTACGAGCCGGGTCTCGAGGAACTGCTGCGCAAGCACGTCGCGGGGATCGAGGGGTCCAGCGGGCGGCTGCGGTTCACCACCGACTACGCCGAGGCCGCCGCGTTCGGCGACGTGCACTTCGTCTGTGTGAACACCCCGCAGAAGCACGGCGAGTACGCCTGCGACATGAGCTACGTGGACGCCGCGTTCGCCTCGCTCGCCCCGCACCTGACCGGGCCCGCCCTCGTCGTCGGCAAGTCCACGGTGCCCGTCGGCTCCGCCGACCGCCTCGCCGCCTACCTGGCCGAGCACGCCCCGGCCGGCGCGGACGCGGAGCTGGCCTGGAACCCGGAGTTCCTGCGCGAGGGCTTCGCCGTGCAGGACACCCTGCGCCCGGACCGGATCGTCGTCGGCGTACGCAGCGAGCGCGCCGAGAAGCTGCTGCGCGAGGTGTACGCCACCCCGGTCGCCGAGGGTTCGCCGTTCGTCGTCACCGACTTCCCGACCGCCGAGCTGGTGAAGACCGCCGCCAACTCCTTCCTGGCCACGAAGATCTCCTTCATCAACGCGATGGCGGAGGTCTGCGAGGCCGCCGGCGGCGACGTGGCCAGGCTGGCGGAGGCCATCGGGTACGACGACCGGATCGGCCGCAAGTTCCTGCGTGCCGGCATCGGTTTCGGCGGCGGCTGTCTGCCCAAGGACATCCGGGCGTTCATGGCGCGCGCCGGTGAGCTGGGCGCGGACCAGGCGCTGACGTTCCTGCGCGAGATCGACTCGATCAACATGCGCCGGCGCGGCCAGATGGTGGAGATGGCCCGGGAGGCGCTGGGCGGCGGGGCGTTCCTGGGCCGGCGGGTCGCGGTGCTCGGCGCGACCTTCAAGCCCGACTCGGACGACGTGCGCGACTCGCCGGCGCTGAACGTCGCCGGACAGATCCACCTCCAGGGCGGGCAGGTGACGGTGTACGACCCGAAGGGCATGGACAACGCCCGCCGGCTGTTCCCGACGCTGGGCTACGCCGACTCGCCCGCGGAGGCCGCGCGGGGAGCCGACGTGGTGCTGCACCTGACCGAGTGGCGGGAGTTCCGGGAGCTGGACCCGGCGGCGCTGGGCGAGGTCGTGAAGGACCGCGTGATCCTCGACGGGCGCAACGCCCTGGACCCGGAGCTGTGGCGGCGGGCGGGGTGGACGTACCGGGCGATGGGGCGTCCGACCGCCTGAGCGGGCTCTCCCGGCCCGGCCGGAGGGTTCGGGCCGGTTCTCCCGGCCGGACCGGGGAGTCCTGGGCGGGCTTCCCGGCGTGATCGAGGCGTCCCCGGCCGGGTTCCCGACGTGATCGAGGCGTCCCCGGCCGGGTTCCCGACGTGATCGAGGCGTCCCCGGCCGGGTTCCCGACGTGATCGAGGCGTCTCCGGCCGGTTTTCTCGGCGCGATCGAAAAGTGCGAAGACAAGTGACGCCGGTTCGGCCGAGGCTCAGTCGGCCGAACCGGCGTCTTCACGCATTCTGCACCACGCGCCGGGCGCTCAGGGCGCCTTCGCGCGGTACCTGCGCATCTTCGCGCGTGCCCCGCACACCGACATGGAGCACCAGCGGCCCCGTCCGGCGGGGCTGCGGTCGTAGTAGGCCCACAGGCAGCTGGGCATCTCACAGGCCTTGAGCCGCTGCCAGGTGCCCGCCGTGAGCGCCTCGGCCACGGCGGCGGCCACCCGTGACAGCAGGGGGCCCGTGTCCAGGGGGGCGAGGCTCGCCGAGCCGTCCCGTTCGTCCACGGCGACGTACAGCGGCGCCCGCTCCAGCAGCCGACCCAGCGGCGTCACCTCGCGGTGCGGGGGGTGCCCGGCGTGCGCGAGGCAGGCCGCGCGCAGGGACTCGCGCAGCTCCCGCACGTCCGGCAGGTCCTCTTCCCGTACGCCGAAGCGCGCCCGGCCCTCCGGTGTGTCGAGCGCGTCCCGTCCGGACTCCAGGTCGACGGTGTTGACCAGGGCCTCCACCAGGGCGAGGCCGCCGGGCGCGGGCGCTCTGTCATTCATGGTTGCGACGTTACCCCCCATGGGGGAGCATGAGGTAACCGTTACCGGTTACCCGGCATCTATAGGTAACCGGACCCTCGATGAGGAGGAGAGCCATGGCCATCGCCGAACTCGGCCCCGTCGTTCTGGACTGCCCCGATCCGCGCGCACTCGCCGGCTTCTACGCCGAGGTGCTCGGCGCCACCGCGGAGGGCGACGACGAGTGGACCGACCTGAAGGTCCCCGGCGGCAGGGACCTGGCGTTCCAGGCCGCCCCGGGCTTCGTGCCGCCGAAGTGGCCGTCCGCCGAGCACTCCCAGCAGTTCCACCTGGACCTGCTCGTCAAGGACCTGGACGCGGCCGAGGAGGCCGTGCTCGCGCTCGGCGCCAAGGTGCTCGACGCCGACGACCGCTCACGCTCCTTCCGGGTTTACGCGGACCCGGCGGGACACCCGTTCTGTCTGTGCGCCTGCTGACCGGAGGAGATTCCCGATGACTTCCGCGGCCCGGTTCCGCTCGATCGTGCTCGACTGCCCCGACCCCCGTGCCCTCGCCCGCTTCTACGCCGGCGTCGTCGGGGGCGTCCCGGCCGAGGAGGACCCCGACTGGGTGGTGCTCCAGGTCCCCGGCGGCCCGCGGCTGTCCTTCCAGCGGGCCGAGGGGTTCACCCCGCCGGAGTGGCCGCGCGCCGACCGCAACTCCCAGCAGTTCCACATCGACTTCGACGCCGGCTCCACCTGGGAGGAGGTGGACGCGGCCGAGAAGCGGGTGCTGGAGCTGGGCGCCAAGGCCCTGGAGGCGGTCGACGACGACGACTTCCGGGTGTACGCCGACCCGGCGGGGCACCCGTTCTGCCTGTGCCGGATCGAGCATCCGTAGCAGGCCGCCCTGCGCCGGATCGAGCCCTCGGTCCCGCCTGGCTACCGGCCCTGACCCGGCCGCCGTTCCCGACCCGGCCGCCTATCCGTCCAGGTCGGTGATCCGCGCCGTCGACGGCCCGCGCCGCTCCTGGGCGGCGCGGGCCGCGAAGTCGGCGCTGCGCAGCATCCGCTGGGCGTTCCCCCAGGTCAGCAGGGCCACGTCGGCGTCGCTCCAGCCCCGCCCGAGCAACTCGGCGACGAGGTACGGGTAGCGGGAGACGTCGGTCAGCTCCCTGGGGTGGGCGCAGTCGGCGTCGAAGGTGCCGGACAGGCCGACGCACTCGGCCCCCGCCAGGGCGCGCACGTGGTCGAGGTGATCGGCGACGTCCCGGACCGTCGGGCCGGTCTGCTCGGCGGTGAGCGGCACCATGCACAGGCCCTTGGCGGCGCCCAGCGCGGCGAGCAGGTCGTCGGGGAGGTTGGCGGGGTGGGGGCGCAGGGCGCGCGCGCCGGAACGGGCCCAGAGCACCGGCGCCTTGGAGGTGGCCAGCACGCGGTGCGCGGTCGCCTCGGAGGCGCCGGAGAGGTCGGCGAGCACGCCCAGGCGGTTCATCTCACGGACAACCTCCTCGCCGAAGCGGGTCAGTCCCGCCTCGCCCGCCCAGGAGGTGCCGGCCAGGGTGAGCACGCGCACGCCGAGGGTGTGCAGGACCCGCAGCAGGGCGAGGGAGTCGTCGACGGCGACGGCGGAGGCGGGCCCGAGGAGGACGGCCGTGCGTCCGCAGGCGCCGGCGTCGAGGACCTCGCCGGCGGTGCGGGCGGGGCGCAGCCCTTCGGGGTGGTCGCCGACGACCGAGCCGATCAGGTCCAGCTGCTCCAGGGTGGCGGACAGCGCCCGGCCGGGCGGGCCCTCGGGGAGCTGAAGGGCGCAGAACAGCGCGCCGACGTGGCCCTCGCGCAGCCGCGGCACGTCCGTGTCGATGTCGCTGACGCCCTCCTCCAGGTCGTACCAGGGCAGTCGGCCCAGCACCTGGGCCAGGCCGCTGTAGCCGTCGGCGACGGGGTGGGCGGCGAGCAGGACGCGGGCGCGTTCCAGGTCGGCGTCGTCCGCGGGGGCGGGCGGGCCGCAGGGGTGCGCCGGGCGGACCGCCGGGGGCGGGGGATCCGGCGGCTCGGTGCGCGCGGACGGCTCCACCGGCCCAGTCGGCTCCACCGGCCCAGTCGGCTCCACCGGCCCAGTCGGCTCCACCGGCCCAGTCGGCTCCACCGGCCCAGTCGGCTCCGTCAGCCCGGACGGCTCCGTCAGCCGGGCCGACACCTCGAGTGCGCCGGCCTCGGCCGTCGTGGTCAGGTCGTCTTCCTGGAGGTCTGCCATGGCGGGGCTCCGTACCTGCGCGGCGTTCGCTGTACGGTCACCGTCGCACGCCCCGGCAGGCGTCTCCTGGTGGACGGGGCGTTCGGGGGTACGGTCGCGGTCCCCCGGTCCGGCCAGGCGCGGGTTCGTCGGTGCCGCCCGGGCCGGTGGGACGGCCGCGACCCCTGTTCAGCCGTCGAGGTCCTCGATCGTGGCGTTGGACGGCCCGCGCCGGACGCGCAGGTCGCGGGCGACGTCCTCGGCGTCGCCGAGCACCCGGACCGCGTTCTGCCAGGTCAGCTTGGCCAGGTCGGGCCGGGACCAGCCGCGTTCCAGCAGTTCGGCGACGAGGTTCGGGTAGGAGGAGACGTCGGCGAGTCCGTCGGGGGTGAAGGCGGTGCCGTCGTAGTCGCCGCCGATGCCGAGGTGGTCGACGCCGGCGACCTCGCGCATGTGGTCGAGGTGGTCGGCGACGGTGGCCACGGTGGCGACGGGGCGCGGGCGGCGCTCCTCGAACGCGCGGTGGACCCGCATCGCCTCGGGGGTGGTGTCGAGGGGGTGGAAGCCGTGGGCGCGCATGTTGTCGTCGGCGTCGGCCGTCCAGTCGACGGCGGCCTGGAGGACGAACTTCGGCACGAAGGTCACCATCGCCACTCCCCCGTTGGCGGGCAGCCGCTCCAGCACGTCGTCCGGGATGTTGCGGGGGTGGTCGCACACGGCCCGCGCGGAGGAATGGGAGAAGATCACCGGAGCGGCGGAGGTGTCCAGGGCGTCCCGCATGGTCGACGGGGCCACGTGGGAGAGGTCGACCAGCATCCCCTCCCGGTTCATCTCGCGGACGACGGCGCGGCCGAAGGCGGACAGGCCGCCGACGCCGGGCGCGTCCGTCGCGGAGTCCGCCCAGTCGACGTTGTCGTTGTGGGTGAGGGTCAGGTAGCGCACGCCGAGCGCGTACAGGGCCCGCAGCGTGGCCAGCGAGTTGGCGATGGAGTGGCCGCCCTCGGCGCCCATCAGGGAGGCGATACGGCCCTCGGCGCGCGCCGCCTCCATGTCCGCGGCCGTCGCGGCGGGCGCCAGGTCGCGGGGGTGGCGGTCGAGCAGCTGCCGTACGCAGTCGATCTGCTCCAGCGTCGCCGGGACCGGGTCGGGCAGGTCCGAGCGGACGTACACCGACCAGAACTGCGCCCCGACCCCGCCGGCCCGCAGCCGGGGGATGTCGGTGTGCAGCCGGCCGCCCTGGTGGACGGCGATGTCCAGGGCGTCGAGGTCGTAGCGGGCCTTCTCGCGCAGCGCCCAGGGCAGGTCGTTGTGTCCGTCCGCCACCGGGAACTCGCGCAGCAGCGCGGTCGCCTCGTCCATCGCGGTCATCGCCGTCCCCCGTCTCGCTCGTCTGCTCGTCCGTCTGCCTGCTCGTCGGTGTGTCTGCCGGTCTACCTGTCCGCTCGTCTACTTGCCGAACCCGAAGCCGTTGCCGGCGCCCTCGGCCTTGGCGCGCAGCCGCTTGCCCTTCTCGGTGGCCTGGTCGTTCAGCTCCTGCTGGAACTCCCGCATCCGGGCGAGGAGTTCCTCGTCGTGCGCGGCGAGGATGCGGGCGGCGAGCAGCCCGGCGTTGCGGGCGCCGGCGACGGAGACGGTGGCGACGGGGACGCCGGCCGGCATCTGCACGATGGACAGCAGCGAGTCCATGCCGTCCAGGTACTTCAGCGGCACCGGGACGCCGATGACGGGCAGCGGGGTGACGGAGGCGAGCATGCCCGGCAGGTGTGCCGCGCCGCCGGCGCCCGCGATGATCGCCTTGAGTCCGCGGTCGGCGGCCTGCTCGCCGTACGCGATCATCTCGCGGGGCATGCGGTGCGCGGAGACGACGTCGACCTCGTAGTCGATCTCGAACTCGTCCAGGGCCTTGGCGGCGGCCTCCATGACGGGCCAGTCCGAGTCGGACCCCATGACGATGCCAACGAGGGGGCTCATTCGGTGATCGTGCCTCTCAGGTAGCCGGCTGCGTGACGGGCGCGCTCCAGCACGTCGTCCAGGTCGTCGCCGTAGGTGTTGACGTGGCCGACCTTGCGTCCGGGCTTCACGTCCTTGCCGTACATGTGGATCTTCAGCTGGGGGTCGCGGGCCATGCAGTGCAGGTACGCGGAGTACATGTCCGGGTAGTCGCCGCCGAGGACGTTGACCATGACCGTCCACTTGGCGCGCGGGCGGGGGTCGCCCAGCGGCAGGTCGAGGACGGCGCGGACGTGGTTGGCGAACTGGCTGGTGATGGCGCCGTCCATGGACCAGTGGCCGGAGTTGTGGGGGCGCATCGCCAGTTCGTTGACGAGGATGCGGCCGTCGCGGGTCTGGAACAGCTCGACGGCGAGATGGCCCACGACGCCGAGTTCCTTGGCGACGGTCAGCGCGAGCCGCTCGGCCTTCAGGGCGAGGTCCTCGTCGAGGCCGGGGGCGGGCGCGATGACGGTGTCGCAGACGCCGTCGACCTGCCGCGACTCGACGACCGGGTAGGCCACGGCCTGGCCGTGCGGGGAGCGGACCACGTTGGCGGCCAGCTCGCGGACGTAGTCGACCTTCTCCTCGGCGAGGACGGGCACCCCGGCCCTGAACGGCTCGGCCGCCTCCTCGACGGAGTCCACGACCCACACGCCCTTGCCGTCGTAGCCGCCGCGCACGGTCTTGAGCACCACCGGGAAGCCGTCGCCCTCCGCGGCGAAGGCGGCCACGTCGGCCGGGTCGCTCACGATCCGGTGCCGGGGGCAGGGGATGCCGATCGCGTCGAGTTTCGCCCGCATCACCCCCTTGTCCTGGGCGTGCACCAGCGCGTCCGGGCCGGGGCGCACGGGGATGCCGTCCGCCTCCAGGGCCCGGAGGTGCTCGGTGGGCACGTGCTCGTGATCGAAGGTGATCACGTCGCAGCCGCGCGCGAAGGACCGCAGCGTCTCCAGGTCGCGGTAGTCGCCGACGACGACGTCGCCGACCACCTGCGCCGCGGAATCCTGCGGAGTGTCACTGAGGAGCTTGAACCTGATGCCGAGCGGGATGCCCGCCTCGTGTGTCATACGAGCGAGCTGGCCACCGCCGACCATGCCGACTACCGGAAACGTCACTCCCCCAGGGTATCCGGCGCGCCCGGACGGCCTGATTCCGGCTCTTTCCGCGACCGGCGTCACTCGGTCGCGGGCGATCACGAAGGGGCGATGGTTAGCATGGCTGGGTTGACGCATCCGACCGACGGAGGCCTGCTCGACCATGGGACGTGGTTCATCGGGGCTCCGCTCGGCGCCCCCCTCACCCCCCGGCGTACTGCGCCGGCGTCTGGAGCGGCTGGTGCGCGAGGTGGCCAAGTTCGGCGCCGTGGGCGGGGTGGGACTGCTGGTCAACCTGCTCGTGTTCAACCTGGTGCGGCACACGACCGACCTCCAGGTGGTGCGGGCCAGCGTGATCGCGACGGTGGTGGCGATCGGCTCCAACTACCTCGGTTTCCGCTACTTCACCTACCGCGACCGCGACAAGACCCGCCGCACCCGCGAGATGACCCTGTTCGTGCTGTTCAGCGCGGTCGGGCTGGTCATCGAGAACGGCGTCCTGTACACGGCGACCTACGGTTTCGGCTGGGACGGCCCGCTGCAGAGCAACGTCTTCAAGTTCGTCGGCATCGGCGTGGCCACGCTGTTCCGCTTCTGGTCGTACCGCACCTGGGTGTTCCGCGCGCTGCCGGCCGCCCTGACCCCGCCGGAGGCCACCGGGGCGGTGCGGGAACCGGACGCCGCCGGGGCGCCGCCGGAGCCGGACGCCGCCGGGGCGGTGCGGGAGTCCGAGCGGGTCGGGCCGCAGCGCAGGCCGAGGGACAAGGCGCGCGTCTGACCCCGCGGCCGGCCCCGCGGGACGCCGGCGCGAGGCGACCGGTGCGGCCGATGCGACCCCGGTCGGCGCAGCGTGCGCTGCGTCAGCGCACCGTGCGGTTGTCGTCGTCCTTGGCGGACCGCTTCGTCGGGTTGCGGGACAGGAACAGGCCGAAGACCGGCGGCTTGGCCTGGAGCATCTCCAGCCGGCCGCCGTCGGCCTCCGCGAGGTCGCGGGCGACGGCCAGGCCGATGCCCGTGGAGTTGCGTCCGCTGATCGTCCGCTCGAAGATCCGGGCGCCCAGGTCCGCGGGGACTCCGGGGCCCTCGTCGGTGACCTCGATGACGGCCTGGTTGCCGGTGACCCGGGTGCGCAGGGCGACCGTGCCGCCGCCGTGCATCAGGGAGTTCTCGATCAGCGCCGCCAGCACCTGGGCGACCGCGCCCGGCGTGCCCACCGCCTCCAGGTGCCGCTTGCCGGAGCTGACGATGGCCCGCCCGGCGCTGCGGTAGGCGGGGCGCCACTCGGCGAGCTGCTGCTGGATGACCTCGTCCAGGTCGAAGGTGACGGCGGAGCCGGTGCGCGGGTCGCGGGAGTTGGTCAGCAGCCGCTGCACCACGTCCGTGAGCCGCTCCACCTGCGTGAGCGCGATGGTCGCCTCCTCCTTCACCGTCTCCGGGTCGTCGGTGAGGGTGATCTCCTCCAGCCGCATCGACAGCGCGGTGAGCGGGGTGCGCAGCTGGTGGGAGGCGTCGGCGGCCAGTCGGCGTTCGGCGGTGAGCATCCGGGCGATCCGCTCGGCGGAGGCGTCCAGCACGTCGGCGACCCGGTCCAGCTCCGGGACGCCGTAGCGCTTGCGGCGCGGGCGGGGGTCGCCGGAGCCGAGCCGCTCGGCGGTCTCGGCGAGGTCGGTGAGGGGCGAGGCGAGGCGGTTCGCCTGGCGCAGTGCGAGCAGTACGGCGGCGATCACGGCCAGCAGCGCCACCGCGCCGATGATCAGCAGGGTGCGGCCCACCTCCCGGGTCACCGCCGAGCGGGCCTCCTGGACGGTGACCGTCTCGCCCTCCTCGCCGACCCGCGACGACTCGATGACGTCGCCGGACGGCTTTTCGCCGACCTCTATGGGCGCCCGGCCGGGGATGCGGACCACGGCGTACCGGTCGTCGCCCACCTGGTCGGCGAGGATGTCGGCGGTGATCTTCTCGGCGCCGAGGATCCGGCTGTCCACGATGCTGGCCAGCCGCACCGCCTCGGACGCCACGCGCTCCTGGGCGCTGGCGCTGATCGTCCGGGTCTCGACCACGACCAGGGAGACGCCGAAGACGGCGATCACGACGAGCACCACGGCGAGCGTGGACTGGATCAGTCGGCGGCGCATGTCCTCTTACCGGTTCCGGTTTCGGCCTAGCTCTTCTCGAAGCGGAACCCCACGCCGCGCACGGTCGCGATGTACCGGGGGTTGGCCGCGTCGTCGCCCAGCTTCTTGCGCAGCCAGGAGATGTGCATGTCCAGCGTCTTGGTGGACGACCACCAGGTGGTGTCCCACACCTCGCGCATCAGCTGGTCGCGGGTGACGACCCGGCCGGCGTCGCGCACCAGCACCCGCAGCAGGTCGAACTCCTTCGCCGTGAGCTGCAGCTCCTCGTCGCCCATCCAGGCGCGGTGCGACTCGACGTCGATGCGCACGCCGTGGGTGGCGGGCGGCTGCAGGGGTTCGGCGGAGCCGCGCCGCAGCAGAGCCCGGACCCGGGCGAGCAGCTCGGCGAGGCGGAACGGCTTGGTGACGTAGTCGTCGGCGCCCGCGTCCAGGCCCACCACGGTGTCGACCTCGTCGGCCCGTGCGGTGAGGATCAGGATCGGCACGGTGTGGCCCTCGGCGCGCAGCCGGCGGGCGACCTCCAGGCCGTCCATGCCGGGCAGTCCGAGGTCCAGCACGACCAGGTCGACGCCGCCCTGCATGCCCGCGTCCAGTGCGGCGGGTCCGTCCTCACGTACCTCGACCTCGTAGCCCTCGCGGCGCAGTGCGCGTGCCAGCGGCTCCGAGATGGACGCGTCGTCCTCGGCGAGCAGTACACGGGTCATGGGGTGATGGTAGTCCGCCGGGGTCTTACGCCGGGGCGCGATGCGGGGGCGGCGGTTCTTACCTTTGGACGCATGGGCGCGAACCTGTGGATGCAGGGTGAGAAAGTGGTAAGACCTTCGATTGACCGCCTCCGGTTCCACTGTGACCTGTGATCCATCTCTCAAGTCCTTCCATTTCCGTCAGTGTCTTGACGTATGGTGATGGACGCCTTTAGCGCCGCGGGGACCTTTGGCGACAGTTGGATGCCGAGGGTCTTTTTGCGTGTGCGGGCCGGCCGAGGCCGGCCCCGACAAGGAACGACCGCGGCCGGGCGGGGCGTACTCCCCGCCGCCGGCCGTCCCCCACCGGGCGCGCATTCGCATCTGGGAGCGCGTCCCGACCAGCAAGGATCGACCATGGCGTCCAGCCTGACGAAGGACTCGGTCACCCCGGGCATCCCCGGGTCCGAGAAGACCTTCTTCGGCCACCCCCGCGGACTGGCCACCCTCTTCATGACCGAGATGTGGGAGCGCTTCTCCTACTACGGCATGAGGGCTCTGCTCCCGCTGTACCTCGTCGCTCCGGGCGGCCTGCACCTGAACGCCGCGACGGCGACGGCGATCTACTCCGTGTACGTGTCGCTGGTCTACCTGCTGGCGATGCCCGGCGGCTGGTTCGGCGACCGGGTCTGGGGCCCCCGCAAGACCGTCGCGGTCGCCGGCGCGGTCATCATGCTGGGCCACCTGACGCTGGCCCTGCCGATGTCCGGCACCTTCTACGCGGGTCTCGGTCTGGTCGCGATCGGCTCCGGCCTGCTGAAGGCCAACATCTCCACGATGGTCGGCCACCTGTACGACGGCCCCGACGACCCGCGCCGCGACGGCGGCTTCACGGTCTTCTACATGGGCATCAACCTGGGCGCCTTCGCCGCGCCGCTGATCATCGGCACCGTCGGCGAGAACGTCAACTGGCACCTGGGCTTCGCGCTCGCCGCGCTCGGCATGGCGCTGGGCCTCGGCCAGTTCCTGTTCGGCAGCCGACACCTGGCCGACCGCTCCAGCGTCGTGCCGAAGCCGCTGTCCGCCGCCGAGAAGACCTCCACCCTGCGCAAGGCCGCCGTCTGGGCCGGCATCGCCGTCGTCTTCTACGCGATCGTGGGCCTGTCCGGCGTCTACACGCTGAACTGGATCCTGGTCCCGCTGACCCTGCTCGGCGTGATCATCCCGGTGATGGTGCTGGTCAACATCAAGCGCGACAAGGAGCTCGACCGCGCCGAGCAGTCGAGGATGTCCGCGTACATCTGGTTCTTCGTGGCCGCGGCCGTCTTCTGGATGATCTACGACCAGGGCGGCTCGACCCTGTCGATCTTCGCCGAGTCCTCCGCCGACAACACCGTCCTCGGCTGGGAGTTCCCGGTCTCCTGGTACCAGTCGGTCAACCCGGTCCTGATCATGGCGCTGGCCCCGGTCTTCGCCTGGTTCTGGCTGGCGCTGAACCGGCGCGGCAAGGAGCCGAGCACGATCGTGAAGTTCGCCTCCGGCCTGGTCCTGGTCGGCGCGTCCTTCTTCCTGTTCCTCGCCCCGCTGACGATCGCCGAGGGCGGTCACAAGGCGGCGGCGCTGTGGCTGGTGGCGATCTACTTCACGCAGACCGTCGGTGAGCTGCTGCTCTCCCCGGTCGGCCTGTCGGTCACCACGAAGATGGCGCCCGCGAAGTACGCCTCGCAGATGATGGGCGTCTGGTTCCTGGCCGTCACCGCGGGCGACGCCACGACCGGCCTGCTCTCCATCGCGGGCGTCGACCTGAACCGGACGGGCGTGGTGGCCATGGAGGCCACGCTCGCCGTGATCGCCGGTGTGGCGGTGTGGATGTACCGCAACAAGGTCAAGGAGCAGATGGGCGGCGTGCACTGACGCCCGTCCCGGTGCGCTGACACCGGTCCGCGCACGAGCGAGGGGCCACCGCCGGGAGCGGTGGCCCTTTCGTGTGCGTGCTGCCGCGCGGCGTACGCGGACACCTCGTGCGGGGCGGTTACAGAGGGGCCGTACGGCTTCCCTCAGCCGTACGGCTACGCCGGCGCGCCCACTTCCGCCCAGACGCGCTTGCCCGCGACGCCGGGGGTGCGGACGACGCCCCAGTCCAGGCAGAGGCGCTGCACGATGAACATGCCGTGACCGCCGGGGCGGCCGGCGCGGTGCGGGGTGCGGGGTGCGGGCTGGCCGGCGCCGCGGTCGGAGACCTCGATGCGGATCACCTTGTTGTCGCAGGCGATCCACAGCTCGTCCGGCCCCTCGGCGTGCAGGCAGGCGTTGGTGACCAGCTCGGAGACGACGAGCAGCACGTCCTCGGCGGCGGCCCTGCGGTCCGCGGTGGCGGCCGGCAGCCAGCCCCACGCGTGCAGCGCCTGACGGGCGAAGTCGCGGGCGAGCGGGACGACACCGGCGGCGCCGTCGAAGCTCAGGCTGCGGACCTGCCGCGCGGCGGGCGATGCGGCCGCGCCTTCGACGGGCGCCGCGACGCCGGGAGCGTCCCCCTGCGACGCCGCGGAAGCGCCGCCGGGCTCCGGGCCGCGGTCGCCCGGCGAGTAGGGCCGGGTGGTGCTCATCAGCGCTTCACCTCACCGATTCACCAGTTCACGATGGAAAAGTCCAGTCATGAGCGCCCGCCGTCCCGCAGTCGCCCCGCGGCCCGTGCGCGCCTGTCCTTCCGGTACCCCCGAGGGGATGCGCGAAAGGTGTTGCGCAACGATTGCGACCGGCATGCTCAGGGTGTCTCCTGCCCGACGCATCCGGTGGGACACCCCCCACTTCGATCCCGTCGACACGTCCGCCGGCCGCTCAGCCGGCCTGGCCGCCGCCGTCGACGGACAGGGCGTCCTCGACCGTCGCGTGCACGGTGAACACCGCCTCGGCGCCGGTGATCTCGAAGACGCGCGCCACCACCGGGCGCATCCCCGCGAGGTGCACGCCGCCGCCGGCGGCCTCCGCCTTGAGGCGGGCGCCGAGCAGCACGTTGAGGCCGGTGGAGTCGCAGAACTCGAGCCGCGAGCAGTCCACCACCAGGCGACTGAAGCCCTTGGCGAGGCATTCGTCGAGGGGCTCGCGCAACAGGTCGGCGGTGTGGTGATCCAGCTCACCCGCCGGAGTCACGACGGCACTGGGGCCTTCTTCTCGCACCTCCACCAGAAGCCGGCCCGACTGTGCGCTGCCGACCGTCCCGTGGTCCATGCCGTCTCTCTCCCAGGGTCCGTGTCTGCTGACTTTCGCCATCGAACACTACGCCTTCCTCACACTCTCCGACACCCGAACAATCGCACACAAACGGACACATTCGAACAAAAGGCACTTGCGGACGGGTCTGCAAAGCGGGTAGGGCTAGAGGAACACGTACCCGACACGGCCGGCTTTGGAGGCGCCGCACACCGCAGTGCACGTAGTGGCTTCGGCAGCCAAATGCCGAGAACGATGGAGGACATCATGTCACCCCGGCTCGACGCATCGCATACCCAGAGGGCGACGTCGACACCCCTTCCGGAACATCTGGATCCCATCGCGACCGACGGCGATCTCACCGACGCCCTCGCCGGACTTCCGGAGATCCCCCCGTACGACGAAGTGGCCCCCGAGGATGCCCGGGCCCTGTCCAAGACCCTCTTCGAGCGGCTCGAATCCCTCGAGGAAGGCACGCACGACTACGCGTACGTGCGCAACACGCTCGTCGAACTCAACCTCGCCCTGGTCAAGTTCGCCGCCTCCCGGTTCCGCTCCCGCAGCGAGCCGATGGAGGACATCATCCAGGTCGGCACGATCGGCCTGATCAAGGCCATCGACCGCTTCGAACTGAGTCGCGGCGTCGAGTTCCCGACCTTCGCGATGCCCACCATCGTCGGCGAGATCAAGCGCTTCTTCCGGGACACCTCCTGGTCGGTGCGCGTGCCGCGCCGGCTCCAGGAACTCCGGATCGACCTGGCCAAGGCCGGCGACGAACTGGCCCAGCAGCTCGACCGCGCCCCTACGGTGGCCGAACTGGCGGAGCGCCTCGGCATCTCCCCCGAGGAGGTCGTCGAGGGCATGGCGGCCTCCAACGCCTACACCGCCTCGTCGCTGGACGCCCAGCCCGAGGAGGACGACAGCGAGGCCGCCCTCGCGGACCGCATCGGCTACGAGGACCACGGGCTCGAGGGCATCGAGTACGTCGAGTCGCTGAAGCCGATGATCGCCCAGTTGCCGGCGCGGGACCGCACGATCCTCTCGCTGCGCTTCGTGGCGGGCATGACCCAGTCCGAGATCGGCGAGGAGCTGGGCATCTCGCAGATGCACGTGTCCCGGCTGCTGGCGCGGACGCTGAAGCGGCTGCGCAAGGGGCTGACGCTCGAGGAGTGAGCCGACGGCTCCCCCGCCCCGCCCTCGGTGGTCGTGGCCGCCCTCGCCTTCGGTGTTCGTGGTCGCTTCACCCCGCCCCGGGCTTCCCGGCCGGCGCCCTCTCCACGGGCGCCGGCCGAGCCGTGTCCGGGCACGCACCCCCGCGGATGCACCGGGTCCCCCGGGATCACTCGCGGAAACACCTTTCGGGCGTTCGACCGGGGTCGTCGTCAGACCACCCGGACGCCGCGCCGCCACACGCCGGCGACCAGGGGGACGCCCGGCCGGTAGGCGAGGTGGACGTGGCTGGGGGCGTCCAGGAGGACGAGGTCGGCGCGTGCGCCGGGGGTGAGGAGGCCGACGTCCGTGCGGCGCAGGGCACGGGCGCCGCCGGCGGTGGCCGCCCACAGCGCCTCGTCGGGGGTCATGCCCATGTCCCGCACGGCCAGGGCGATGCAGAACGGCACGGACGACGTGAACGACGAGCCCGGGTTGCAGTCCGTGGACAGGGCCACGGTCACCCCGGCGTCGAGCAGCCGGCGGGCGTCCGGCCAGGCGGCGCGGGTGGAGAACTCCGCCCCGGGCAGCAGCGTCGCGACCGTGTTGCCGCTCGCCAGCGCGTCCACGTCGGCGTCGGTGAGGTGCGTGCAGTGGTCGGCGCTGGCCGCGTCGAACTCCACGGCGAGCCGGACGCCGGGGCCGTAGGACAGCTGGTTGGCGTGGACGCGGGGGTGCAGGCCCCTGGCGCGGCCGGCGGAGAGGACGGCGCGTGCCTGGTCTCCGTCGAAGGCGCCCTTCTCGCAGAAGACGTCGATCCAGCGGGCGTGGGGGGCGCAGGCGTCGAGCATCTCGCCGGTGACCAGGGCGACGTAGGCGGCCGGGTCGTCGGCGTACTCGGGGGCGACGACGTGCGCGCCGAGGTAGGTGACCTCGTCGGTGTGGGCGGCGGCGATGCGCAGGGCGCGGGCCTCGTCCTCGACGGTCAGGCCGTAGCCGGACTTGGTCTCCAGGGTGGTGGTGCCCTGGCGGAGGGCCTCGGCGAGGTAGCGGGTGAGGTTGGCGTCCAGTTCCCCGTCGGTGGCGGCGCGGGTGGCGGCGACGGTGGTGCGGATGCCGCCGGCGCTGTAGGGCCGGCCGGACATGCGGGCGTTGAACTCCTCGGTGCGGTCGCCGGCGAAGACCAGGTGGGAGTGGCTGTCCACGAAGCCGGGGACGACGGCCCGGCCGCCGGCGTCGACCCGGTTGTCAGTGGCGGGTGCTTTGCTTGTTTCACCGGTCCACACGACACGGTCGCCGTCGATGACGACGGCCGCGTCCCGGATCAGGCCGAGGGGGGAGCCGTCGCCGAGGGAGGGATCGTTGGTGGCCAGCGTGGCGATGTTGGTGATGACGGTGCTGCTGCTCATGGCGTCCTCGGCGTCCTCGTGGGGTGCGGTGCGGGAGTCGGTGCCGCGGGCGGCGGGGGCGGTCGCGGTCGCCGGGGTCAGGCACGCAGGTTCCGCACGGCCCGCGCCAGGGCCCCGGGCACATCGGGTACGAGCGTGTGGGCCCCGTCGCGCACGACGTGCCGGCCGCCCACGACCGTGTGCCGTACGTCGGCCGCCGTCGCGGCGAATACGGCCGTCTCGGCGCCGAGCCGGGGCGGCGGGCCCGCTGTTCTGACCGAGTCCAGCGCGATCGTCGTGAAGTCGGCGAGCGCGCCGGGCTCCAGGCTGCCCGCGTCGGGCCAGCCGAGGGCGGCGTGTCCGTCCGCGGTCGCGGCGCGCAGCAGGGCGGCGGCCGTCCAGTGGCCCCGGGTGCGGGTGCGCAGCCGTTCGTTCAGCTCCATCGCGCGCGCCTCCTCGAACAGGTCGATGACGGCGTGGCTGTCGGAGCCGAGTGAGAGCGGGGAGCCCGCGGCCCGGAGGGCGACGGCGGGGCCGATGCCGTCGGCGAGGTCGCGTTCGGTGGTGGGGCACATGCAGGTGCCGGTGCCGCTGCCGCCGAGCAGGGCGATGTCCTCGGCGGTGAGATGGGTGTTGTGGACGCCGGTGGTGCGCGGGCCGAGGACGCCGTGGTCGGCGAGGAGGCGGGCGGGGGTGCGGCCGTGCGCGGCCAGGCAGGCCTCGTTCTCGGCGGTCTGCTCGGACAGGTGCACGTGCAGCGGGGCCCGCCGTTCCCGCGCCCAGTGCGCCACGGTGGCCAGCTGGTCGGCGGGCACGGCCCGTACGGAGTGCACGGCCGCTCCGATCCGTGCGTGATCTCGTTCCTTGAGAAGTGAACAGCGCTCGGCCCAGGCCTCCGCCGTGCCGTCGGAGAAGCGGAGCTGGTGGGCGGTGGGCGGCTCGCCGAAGCCGGCGGAGAGATAGCAGGTGTCGAGGAGGGTGATGCGGACGCCGGCGTCGGCGGCCGCCGCGACGAGCGCCTCCCCCATGGCGTTGGGGTCGGCGTAGGGGGCGCCGCCGGGGGCGTGGTGGACGTAGTGGAACTCGCCGACGGCGGTGACGCCGGCGAGGGCCATCTCGGCGTACACCGCGCGGGCCAGGGCGTGGTAGCCGTCCGGGGTGAGCCGGTGGGCCACCGCGTACATGACCTCGCGCCAGGTCCAGAAGGTGCCGCTGCCGGCCTGGACGGCGCCGCGCAGGGCCCGGTGGAAGGCGTGCGAGTGGGCGTTGGCCAGGCCCGGGAGGGTCAGTCCGCGCAGGATCTCGGCGCCGGGCGGCGGGGTGTCGGCGCCCGTGCGGACGGCGGCGATCCGGCCGCCGGCCACGTCGAGGGCGACGCCGGGTTCGACGTGGGCGCCTAGCCAGGCGTGCTCAAGCCAGTACGTGCGCGCGGGGGTCTGCGTCACCTGCGGGCCAGTCCTTCCAGTACGTCGGCGAGTGCGAGTACCCCGGCCACGCAGTCGTCCTCGGCGGCGTACTCGTCCGGGGAGTGGGAGACGCCGGTGGGGTTGCGCACGAACAGCATGGCGGTCGGGACGCTCCCGGAGAGGATTCCGGCGTCGTGTCCGGCGCCCGTGCCGAGGACGGGGACCTTGAGGCCGGCGTCCTTGCCGAGGATGCGGGCGAGTTCGTCGCGCAGGGCGTGGTCGAACTCCACGACGGGCGTGAAGGACTCGCGCACGACGTCCAGGTCGACGCCGTGCTTGTCGGCGTGGGCGCGGGCCGCGTCCAGGATCGCGCCGACCACGGTGTCGAGGGTGTCCTGCTCGGGCGCGCGGGAGTCGAGCCAGCCGCGCACCAGGGAGGGGATGGCGTTGACGCCGTTGGGCTCGACGGCGACCTTGGCGAAGGTGGCGACGGCGCCCGCGAGTTCGGCCTGCCGACGGGCGGCGAGGACCGTCTCGGCGTAGGAGGGCATCGGATCGCGCCGGTCCGCGAGCCGGGTGGTGCCGGCGTGGTTGGCCTCGCCGCGGAAGTCGAACCGCCAGCGTCCGTGCGGCCAGATGGCGCCGGCGATGCCGACCCGGTCGCCGGTGAGGTCGAGGGCGCGGCCCTGTTCGACGTGGAGTTCCACGAAGGCGCCGATGCGGGAGAGGCGTTCGGGGTCGGGGCCGAGGGCGTCGGGGTCGATTCCGGCGGCCTCCATGGCGCGGGGCAGGGTCACGCCGTCCGCGTCGGTCAGGCGGTGCGCCTGCTCGGGGGTGAGCCGTCCGGCCGCGAGCCGGGAGCCGACGCAGGCGAGGCCGAAGCGGGCGCCCTCCTCGTCGCCGAAGTTGACGATGCCGAACGGCTTGCCGAACCGCGCCCCCCTGCGGCGCACTTCGTCCAGCGCGGCGAACGCGGACACGACCCCGAGGGGGCCGTCGAAGGCGCCGCCGTCGGGCACCGAGTCGAGGTGGGAGCCGGTGACGACGGCGTCCCCGTCGGCGGGGTCGCCGAGCCAGGCCCACTGGTTGCCGTTGCGGTCGACCTCGTACGCCAGTCCGCGTGCCTCGGCCTGCTCCCGGAACCAGGCGCGGCACTCGACGTCGGCGGGCGTCCAGGCGTAGCGGCGGTAGCCGCCCGAGGCGGGGTGACGGCCGACGGGAAGGAGATCGCGCCACATGCGGTGGAAGGAGGCCGCGCCGGCCGGTTCGGTCTGTGGGCGGTCGCCCCGCACGTCGCTCACGCCGGCTCGCCCTCGCACATCGGCACCCGCACGCCCCGTTCCGCCGCCACCGACTCCGCGATGTCGTACCCCGCGTCCACGTGCCGGATGACGCCCATGCCGGGGTCGTTGGTGAGCACGCGCCGGATCTTCTCGCCGGCCAGCGGTGTGCCGTCGGCCACGGTGACCTGCCCCGCGTGGATCGACCGCCCCATGCCGACGCCGCCGCCGTGGTGGAGGGAGACCCACGACGCCCCGGACGCCACGTTGACCATGGCGTTCAGCAGCGGCCAGTCGGCGATCGCGTCGGAGCCGTCGCGCATGGCCTCGGTCTCCCGGTACGGGGAGGCGACGGAGCCGCAGTCGAGGTGGTCGCGGCCGATGACGACCGGCGCGGACAGCTCGCCGCTCGCGACCATGTCGTTGAACCGCTCGCCGGCCTTGTCGCGTTCGCCGTAGCCGAGCCAGCAGATGCGGGCGGGCAGGCCCTGGAAGCGGACGCGTTCTCCGGCCATGCGGATCCAGCGGGCCAGGGACTCGTTCTCGGGGAAGAGGTCGAGGATCGCCCTGTCGGTCCTCGCGATGTCGGCGGGGTCGCCGGAGAGGGCGGCCCAGCGGAAGGGGCCCTTGCCCTCGCAGAACAGCGGCCGGATGTAGGCGGGGACGAAGCCGGGGAAGGCGAACGCCCGCTCGTAACCGGCGAGCCGGGCCTCGCCGCGGATCGAGTTGCCGTAGTCGAAGACCTCGGCGCCGGCGTCCATGAAGCCGACCATGGCCTCGACGTGCCGGGCCATGGACTCGCGGGCGCGGGTGGTGAAGCCGGCCGGGTCCTTGGCGGCGGCGTCGGCCATGTCCTCGAAGGGGAGGCCCGCGGGGAGGTAGGCCAGCGGGTCGTGGGCCGAGGTCTGGTCGGTCACGATGTCGATGGGGGCGCCCAGGGCGAGGAACTGCGGGACGAGTTCGGCGGCGTTGCCGAGGACGCCGATGGACAGCGGCTCGCGCCGGTCGCGGGCCTCGACGGCCAGCCGGAGGGCGTGTTCCGGGGAGTCGGCCTTCACGTCGAGGTAGCGGTGCTCGATGCGGCGTTCGATCGCGCGCGGGTCGCAGTCGACGCAGATGGCGACGCCGTCGTTCATGGTCACGGCGAGCGGCTGGGCGCCGCCCATGCCACCGAGGCCGGCGGTGAGGGTGATCGTCCCGGCGAGGGTGCCGCCGAACCTCTTGGCGGCGACGGCGGCGAAGGTCTCGTAGGTGCCCTGGAGGATGCCCTGGGTGCCGATGTAGATCCAGGAGCCGGCGGTCATCTGCCCGTACATGGTCAGGCCGAGGGCCTCCAGGCGGCGGAACTCCTCCCAGTTGGCCCAGTCGCCGACGAGGTTGGAGTTGGCGATCAGCACGCGCGGCGCCCACTCGTGGGTCTGCATGACGCCGACCGGACGGCCGGACTGGACCAGCATGGTCTCGTCCTGCTTGAGGGTCTTCAGCGTGCGGACCATGGCGTCGAAGGAGCGCCAGTCGCGCGCGGCCTTGCCGGTCCCGCCGTAGACGACGAGCTTGTCGGGGTGCTCGGCGACCTCCGGGTCGAGGTTGTTCTGCAGCATCCGCAGGGCGGCTTCCTGCGGCCATCCCAGGGCGCTCGGTTCGGTGCCTCGGGGCGCTCGGACAGAACCAGGGGGCGGCCCGGAGTGCCTCGTTTGGGGGTGGTGGCGGGTGACGGGCGGGCGGGGTCCTGACATGGGCTGCCTCCTGGGGGTGCCGCGGGCGGTGCTGCTGGTGGTGCGGCCGGCGGTGTGACCGGTGCGGGTCCGGAGCTGTTGCTCGCGATATTCACATCCTGGCGTTCTGAATATAGCTAGTCAATAGTGCGCGCCGGGGGCGGGGCGCGGCACATCGCACACCGAGGCGGAGGAAGGGGCCGCGGCACCTCGCTCACCAGGACGGAGGGAGGGGCGCAGTGCAGGAGCACCAGAAGGGCACCGGGCCGTCGGCGCGGACGGGACATCAACACACCTGAAGACGGGCTCAGTTGACCCACCCTAGCCACCGCGGCGCATGTTCCATTGGAAAATGCCGGAATCCTCACCCCTCATCCCACACGATGCGTAGCGTCGACGTCACTCAGCCGAACCGGCGGGAGGGGAGTCGGGGTGCCCGGAATCGACGAGTGCTTGCTGGAGGCCATGCGGCTGCCCGGGGCCGGGGGCGCCGCGCTGGTCGACTGGACCAGCGGACTGGCCTCTGGGCACCGTCGGGGATCCCCGGGCGGCGACCACGAGGCGGCCGCCGCGGAGGCCGCCGAACTGGCCGGGCTCGCCGCCGAACAGCGGGCGTTCCCGCCCGGCGGCGGCCGGTCCGGTGGGGACGGCGGGGACCGGGACGCCACGGATCCGCCGGTCGAGGATCTGATCCTGAGCAACCGGGGCAGCTACCACGTCATCCGGTTCGTGCGGACGTCGTTCGACAGCGGCGTGTTCCTGCACCTGTGGCTCTCCCGCGCGGACGGCAATCTCGCGCCGGCCCGCATCCGGCTGGGCGAGATGGCCGGACGGCCGGTGCTGGGATGACCGTGGTCGCCGCGACCCCGCCGCCCCGGCTGCCGGTGCGGGACAGGTCGGCCGGGAGCCGGGAGGGCCGCGTCTCCCCCATGCTGGCCCGGCCTGCCGCCGAGGAGGCCACCGGCGTCCTGGTCCGCGCCTGCGGCGACCTCTATCCGGCCGAGGGCCGGGTGGTGCACGCCGAGAGCCCGTTCGCCCCCGGTCTCGACGTGCTCCTCACGGCGCACGGCACGCTGGGGGAGCGCGTCTGGCGAAAGGCGGCGGACCGGGCGCACACGGGAGCGGACTGCGGGCGGGACGCCGGGCACCTGCTGCTGGACGCCGGTCTGCTGACGCCGGGCGCGCTGGAGCTGTGCCATCTGGGCGCCCTTACGACGCCGCGTACTTCGCCCTCGCCCCGAGCAGCACGCCGGGCCGCTTCCACCACGGCCCCACCCACTGGCTGGGTTGCCTGCACTCGGTGCCGGTCGCCGCCGTGGAGCACGAGACGCTGCGCCGGCGCACCCTGCTGCACCGCGTCCGGCCGGACCCGCCCGCCGGCCACCGCCCCGGCGGTCGCGCCCCGGCAGGCGGCGGTGCCGGCCCGGGTGGACGGCGTCCGCAGGGCGACGGACATCGCCCGGGAGCTGGGCCGGCCGGCGTTCCACACGCTGGTGGACGTACGACGGCTGACCGCGGCCGGCCGTGTCGTCCCCCGTCCACCCGCCCCCGCACCCGCCCCCCTCGACCACCCCGCCCTCACCCGTCCCGCCCCGCCCGAGGCCGGCGCCGGGCCCCCGGCCGATCTGCGGACCGCCGATCCCGACATAGCACTGCTGAAGAGGGTCAGGGATGCGCTGGAGGCCCTTTGAACGGCAGCAACCCCGACCGCGGCCGGCCACCACGTCCGCGGAACCGTCCGCCGAAAGGAGAGCCCCGATGGGAACCGACCCGATGGGGACAGACCACATGGGGCCACACCACGCAGGGGCGGACCACATGGCGGTGGCAGCCCCCGTCCGCGACGAACTGCACCGGCTGCGGGCCCGCGTGCCCCAGCTGACCGGCGCCCTCGCCGCCAGCGTGGACGGGCTGGTCATCGCCCACGACACACCCGGCGTCGAACCGGAGGGCCTCGCCGCGCTCACCGCCGCCGCGCTCGGCGTCTCGGTGCGGATCGCCGACGCGACCGGCCAGGGGGAGCTGCGCGAACTGCTGGTGCGCGGGGTGCGCGGCTATGTGGCGGCGTACGCGGCGGGCCGCAGCGCGGTGCTGACGCTGCTCGCCGAGGACCGCGTCAACGTCGGCCGGCTGCACCTGGAGGGCCGCCGGGCCGGCGCCCGCATCGGTGAGCTGATCGACGCCGCGCCCCCGCGGCAGGAGACCGCCCCGGCGCCCGCCGGGAACGGCCGCCCCGCACGGCAGCGGCCGGTGCGCACCCCGCGCGTGCTGCGCACCCCGCCCGCCAGCCCGGATCCGCCCGGCACCCAGACGCCCCCCACCGGCATGTCCACCACCATGGAGAGTTGAGAGGAGAACGTCATGGCCGGCACGGAGACCGCGCTGAAGGAAGCCCCCGCCTCGATCGAGGGCGCCACCGGAGTCGCGCTCGTCGACTACACCACCGGCATGGCCCTGGGCACGACGGGCGGGAGCAAGGGCTTCGACCTGAACGTCGCCGCCGCGGGGAACACGGACGTCGTCCGCGCCAAGATGCGCACCATGGAACACCTCGGGCTCAAGGGCCGGATCGAGGACATCCTGATCACCCTGACCGACAAGTACCACCTGATCCGGCTGCTCAGCGGGCGCGGCGGCGACGGGCTGTTCCTCTACCTCGTCCTGGACGCCGAGCGGTCCGACCTGGCGATGGCCCGCCACCAGCTGCGCCGCAGCGAACAGGACCTGGAGGTCTGACGTCCGGCCCGGGCCGGCGGCCGTCCCCGGCGCCGTCCCGGGCCGGACGCCGACCGCGCGGTCCCGTCGACGTCGCACCGACGCGGACGTCACACCCGCACGGTCGTCACACCAGCGCGGTCGTCACACCAGCGCGGGAGTGCGGCGGCGGGAGCCTCCCGGAGCCGCGTCGCCCGCGGCGATACCGGTGCTGCGGTAGGCCCTGACGGCCTTGCCGGCCGGGCGTCCGCCCCGCGCCAGCCAGTCGACCCGCACCCACAGCAGCGCCTCGCCGGCCCGCTCGCGCCGCCCGATCCACGCGGCCTTCAGCCACAGCCCCGCACCCGCCCCGGCGAGCAGCATCCCGCCCGCCGCGGGCACGGCGAACGCGCTGCCCAGCGCGGCGAGGAAGGCGAACAGCAGCCACCAGCGGCGCCCGCGCCGCCAGTTGCGCACGGTCACCGCGCGGTCCTGGAGCACATCGTGCTTGCCGGCGCGGACGGCGCCGGCGGCCAGGGCCGCGTACCGACCGCGCCGGTGCAGATACACGGCGACGAGGGCCAGGATGAACAGCGCGGCCCCCGCGAGCACTCCGATCCGTCGACCCGTCACGCCCGGGACCAGCACGCCGGCGCCTGCCGCGAGCACCCCGAGCCACCACAGCGGCGCGGCCCCCGCCCGTACGACGCAGGCCACCCGAGCCAGTCCCTGACCTCCGCGTGCCACGATCCGCCTCCTTGTCGCCTCGGCACACTCCTGACGGGCGGCAGGCTAGCGGGCGAACGTGAGACGAATCTGAGAAGTCGGCGACCGGGCCGGGCCATTGCCCGCCACCCCCGGCCGCGGCGGGCCCGTCCACGGGTCGCAGGCCGGTCCGAGGGTCGCCGGGGGCCGTCCGCGGGACGCCGAAGGCCTTCGCGGGTCGAGAGACCTCGTCCGCGGCCACCGAGGACCCGTCCGCAGGGCGCGGACAGCTCGTCGACGGGCTGCCGAGGGCCCGTCCCCGGCAGGCCGGCTCACTCCACGAACAGCCCCCGCGCCGCCGCCCGCGCGTCGAACTCCTCCAGCCGGGCCTGCGCCTGTGGCAGTCCGTCGCACATCGCCTCCAGCAGCACCCGCCCGAGCAGCATCGGCGCGCAGGCCGTGTCGAAGGCGAGCCCGGTGCCGACGGCGGCCGGCAGCAGCAGGTCGGACACCTTGGCGACCGGCGCGAAGGCGGAGTCGGCGACCGTCACCACGGTCAGTCCGGCCTCCTTGGCGTATCCGAGGGTGTCCACGACCTCGCGCGGATGCCGGGGCAGCGCGAAGCACAGCAGGGCGCTCGCGCCGGCGCGCACGGCGCCGTCGATCCGGTCGTGGATCATCGTGCCGCCCTCGTGGAGCAGCCGTACGTCGGGATGGACCTTGGCCGCGAAGTAGGCGAACCCGTACGCCTGGGCCGCCGCGGCGCGCAGTCCCAGCACGGGCAGCGGGCGGGAGGCGGCCAGCAGTCGCCCGGCCCGGTGCACGGGGCGTGGGTCGGCGAGGAGTTCGGCGAGGTGGCGCAGATTCTCGATCTCGGCCTCGACGGCCTGCTGGTACTCGTTGTACGGGGCAGTGGCGGCCGTCTGTTCGGCGGGGGCGACCTCGCGCAGGTGGCGGCGCAGGGCGGGGTAGCCGTCGAAGCCGAGGGCGACGGCGAACCGGGTGACGGACGGCTGGCTGACCCCGGCCAGCTCGGCCAGCTCGACGCTGGACAGGAACGGCACGTCGGCGGCGCGCCGCACCATGCAGTGCGCGATCCGCCGCTGGGTCGGCGTCAGCCGGCGCCCCTCGAACAACGCCTGCAGCCGCCCGGCCGGGCTGTCGGCACGGCTCTCGCTCTCACCCATGACACGCTCCCCGACCTCGGCGCCCCCGGTACCCCGGCACCCCGGCATCCTCGAACCTCACCCATTCAAGCATCGAGCATTCTGCATGACCCTATGCAGCAGGCGCAGCCCCCCGTTCCGACTCGGGGGTTAGCCCCAGTGCGGCCGTCTTCGCCGCTTCCTACCGTGGTGTGCATGAGCGGAATGGACGCGCGGGACGCCGACCTGAAGAAGGAACTGGACGCCACTTTGCGGGCGCGCAGGGATCTGGGCGAGGAGTACGAGTCGGCGCTGATCGACTCGTTCCTGGAGAAGGTCGACCAGCGAATAGACGGGGCGGTGGAGCGCCGGGTGCGGCGGCAGTTCGCCGAGCAGCAGCTGGTGGCGGCGCGGGGCTCGCGGTCGTCGCAGCCGACGGACTCCTGGGGCGAGCGTTTCGGCTTCGGGATCGTCTCGCTGGTGCTGGCGGTTCCGCTGTCCGCGATCGGCGGCGGGGTCGCCGGTCTGCCGGGGCTGCTGGCGGCCTGGGCCGGGATCGTCGGGGTGAACGCCTTCCAGGCGGCGCGGGCCCATCCGGGGCTGTTCGGCGGACGTCGCAAGTCCCGCGGGGACGGGGACTGGGAGGACTGACGCCCGATCGCAGGGGGCGCCGCGGAGCAAGGCTGTGCGCGGGGACCGCCGCACCCCCGTTTCCGGGGGGCGGGACGACGGCGGTCCCCGCGTGGGACGCGGGCCGGGTCAGGCCCCCCGCGTCCGTGGCGTCCATGGAGGTCCGGGAGCCGCTCCGGAGGTCCTTGGCGCCGTTCGGTGCCGGCCTGAGCGGGGAGCCGCTCCCGCTCTGCCGACATCCACCAATGTGCCGGACGCGTGTTAAGCGGGTGCTGCGTGTACGTGACACGCACGTACCAGTTCCGCGACGGTCCCGGCCCCGCCCGTCACCGCAAGTTCGCCGCGGTCACGGGCGGTTCACCGCAGGTTTGCCGTTACTTGGCCGTCTTGGCCAGAAAGGCCAGCAGGTCCTGCCGGCTGACGACTCCGGTGGGCTTGCCCTCCACCAGGACGATCGCCGCGTCCGCCGTACCGAGCACGGACATCAGGTCGCCGACCGGCTCTCCGGAGCCGACCTGCGGCAGCGGCGCCGACATGTGCTTCTCCAGCGGGTCGTCCAGCGAGGCCTTCTGGGTGAACAGCGCGTCCAGCAGCTCGCGTTCCACGACCGAGCCGACGACCTCGGCGGCCATCACGTCCGGGTGGCCGGCGCCGGGCTTGACGATCGGCATCTGGGACACGCCGTACTCGCGCAGGACCTCGATGGCCTGGCCGACGGTCTCGTCCGGGTGCATGTGGACCAGGGAGGGGATGGCGCCGTGCTCCTTGTCGTCGAGGACGTCGCCGACGCGAGCGCTGGGGCCGGCGTCCTCGAGGAAGCCGTAGTCGGCCATCCACTCGTCGTTGAAGATCTTGCTGAGGTAGCCGCGCCCGCTGTCCGGCAGCAGCACGACCACGACGTCGTCCTCGCCGAGCCGCTCGGCGACCCGCAGCGCGGCGACCACGGCCATGCCGCAGGAGCCGCCCACCAGCAGGCCCTCCTCCTTGGCCAGCCGGCGCGTCATCTGGAAGGAGTCCTTGTCGGACACGGCGACGATCTCGTCGGCGACGGTGCGGTCGTACGCCGTCGGCCAGAAGTCCTCGCCGACGCCCTCGACCAGGTACGGCCGCCCGGACCCGCCGGAGTACACCGAGCCCTCCGGGTCGGCGCCGATCACCTGGACGCGGCCCTCGCTGGCCTCCTTGAGGTAGCGGCCGGTGCCGGAGATGGTGCCGCCGGTGCCCACGCCCGCGACGAAGTGGGTGATCCGCCCCTCGGTCTGCTCCCACAGCTCGGGGCCGGTGGAGTGATAGTGCGACAGGGGGTTGTTCGGGTTGGAGTACTGGTCCGGCTTCCAGGCGCCCGGCGTCTCGCGGACCAGCCGGTCGGAGACGTTGTAGTAGGAGTCCGGGTGCTCGGGGGCCACAGCCGTCGGGCACACGACCACCTCGGCGCCGTACGCGCGCAGCACGTTGATCTTGTCGGTGGACACCTTGTCCGGGCAGACGAAGATGCACTTGTAGCCCTTCTGCTGGGCCACGATCGCCAGGCCGACGCCCGTGTTGCCGCTGGTGGGCTCCACGATCGTGCCGCCCGGCTCCAGCTCGCCGCTCCGTTCGGCGGCCTCGATCATGCGCAGGGCGATGCGGTCCTTCACGGACCCGCCGGGGTTGAAGTACTCCACCTTGGCCAGGACGGTCGCCCTGATGCCCTTGGTCACGCTGTTGAGCCTCACCAGCGGGGTGTTGCCGACGAGGCTGATCATCGAGTCGTGGAACTGCACCGTTGTCTCCGGTTGCTGCAAAAGGGGTGGTCGTGATGTGCCGCCAGCCTACGGCGCGCGACGCGCGTTCACTCGTCGTTGAGATTGGCGGACCGCCGCTTCGGGGCAAGCACTGGGTGTACGGGGTTCGAGGAGGTGGCGGCGACGCATGACCAGCATGTCGAGGGCGCGGGTGGCCCGGCGGATCGCGGCCGGGGCGGCGTACGGCGGGGGCGGCATCGGGCTGGCCGGAGCGGCGGTCGCCGGTCTGGTGCTGGCCGAGGTCCGGCTGGCCCGGCGGCAGGTGGGCAACGGCTCCTCACCGCGCGTTCCGCACGCGGAGGGGACGTACGGCAGGGCCTTTCTCACCCCGGGCGTGCCGCCGCTGCGCTTCACCCTCCTCGGTGACTCCACGGCGGCGGGACAGGGCGTGCACCGGGCGGGCCAGACGCCGGGCGCGCTGCTCGCCTCGGGCCTCGCGGCGGTGGCCGAGCGCCCCGTGGAGCTGCGCAACGTCGCCCAGCCCGGCGCCCAGTCCGACGACCTGGACCGCCAGGTGGCGCTCGTCCTGGCCGACCCGGACCGGGTGCCCGACGTGTGCGTGATCATGATCGGCGCCAACGACGTCACCCACCGCATGCCCCCGACCCGCTCGGTGCGCCATCTGTCGGCGGCGGTACGGCGACTGCGCACGGCCGGCGCTGAGGTGGTGGTCGGCACCTGTCCCGACCTCGGCACGATCGAACCGGTGCAGCAGCCGCTGCGCTGGCTGGCCCGCCGGGCGTCCCGCCAGCTGGCGGCGGCGCAGACGATCGGGGTCGTGGGGCAGGGCGGGCGCACGGTGTCGCTGGGCGACCTGCTCGGCCCGGAGTTCGCGGCGAACCCGCGCGAGCTGTTCGGGCCCGACCACTACCACCCCTCGGCGGAGGGCTACGCGACCGCCGCGATGGCCGTCCTGCCGACGGTCTGCGCGGCGCTCGGCCTGTGGCCGGCCGAGGAGGAGCGCCCCGACGCCTCCCGTCACGAGGGTTTCCTGCCGGTGGCCCGGGCCGCCGCCGAGGCGGCGGCGGAGGGCGGCACGGAGGTCGCGGCGGCGATGCCGGCCGGCCCCCGCGGCCCCTGGGCGCTGCTCAAGCGCCGCCGCCGCAGGCCCCTCGCGGCGGAACCGGTCGACGAGCCGGTCGGCAAAACGCCCGGCGGAGCGTCCGGAACGATTACCCGAATGGACTAAGCAAGCGCTTGGAAAAGAGGCCCGCATCACACCGCGGCGACCGTGACCAAGCGCTTACATACCGGTAACTTCGGCCGTACGCCCCTACCGCTGTCGCTTGGAGCCGTGATGCCCGAAGCCGTGATCGTCTCTGCCGCCCGCTCCCCCATCGGCCGCGCCTTCAAGGGTTCCCTGAAGGATCTGCGCCCCGACGACCTCGCCGCCACGATCATCCAGGCCGCGCTGGCCAAGGTCCCGGAGCTGGACCCGAAGGACATCGACGACCTGATGCTGGGCTGCGGCCTGCCCGGCGGCGAGCAGGGCAACAACCTGGGCCGGATCGTGGCCGTGCAGATGGGCATGGACCACCTGCCGGGCTGCACGATCACCCGGTACTGCTCCTCGTCCCTGCAGACTTCCCGGATGGCCCTGCACGCCATCAAGGCGGGCGAGGGCGACGTCTTCGTCTCGGCCGGCGTCGAGATGGTCTCCCGGTTCACCAAGGGCAACTCGGACAGCCTGCCGGACACGCACAACCCGCTGTTCGCCGAGGCCGAGGCACGCACCGCCGCGGTCGCCGAGCAGGAGGGCGCCACCTGGCACGACCCGCGCGAGGACGGCCTGCTGCCCGACCCGTACATCGCGATGGGCCAGACCGCCGAGAACCTCGCCCGCTGGAAGGGCGTGACCCGACAGGAGATGGACGAGTTCGGCGTCCGCTCGCAGAACCTCGCCGAGGAAGCCATCAAGAACGGCTTTTGGGAGCGCGAGATCACCCCCGTGACGCTCCCCGACGGCGCCGTCGTCGCCAAGGACGACGGCCCGCGCCCCGGCGTCACCCTGGAGGGCGTCCAGGGCCTCAAGCCCGTCTTCCGTCCCGACGGCCTGGTCACCGCCGGCAACTGCTGCCCGCTGAACGACGGCGCCGCCGCGCTGGTCATCATGTCCGACACCAAGGCGCGCGAGCTGGGCCTGACCCCGCTCGCCCGGATCGTCTCCACCGGCGTCTCCGGCCTCTCGCCCGAGATCATGGGCCTCGGCCCGGTCGAGGCGTCCCGGCAGGCGCTGCGCCGCGCCGGTCTGACCATCGACGACATCGACCTGGTCGAGATCAACGAGGCGTTCGCCGCCCAGGTGATCCCCTCCTACCAGGAGCTGGGCATCCCGCTGGACAAGCTGAACGTCAACGGCGGCGCCATCGCCGTCGGCCACCCCTTCGGCATGACCGGCGCGCGGATCACCGGCACGCTGATCAACTCGCTCCAGTGGCACGACAAGCAGTTCGGTCTGGAGACCATGTGCGTCGGCGGTGGCCAGGGCATGGCGATGGTCATCGAGCGCCTGAGCTGACCGCCCCTCAGCAGACGCGCCACAGCGTCCCGCCCCTCCGTAGCGATCCGGACGCAATGGGTCATTGAACGGCCCGGAATCCCGTAACCACCGGGACTCCGGGCCGTTTTGTGATCCAATCAGACCCAGGATGTGACCTTCTCCTCCCAGCACGGGTGTCACCGCAGGTCAGAGCGGGTGAAGCGAAAACGCAAGACCCAGGAACCTGTCCGTTTCGTGACGTTACGCACTGACAGCTGGTTAGTTCACCCATCAAGCTGATGTAGGAAGTCGGGGGGTCGACTTTGAACCGGGAGTACGTCAGTGAGCGCCATGCCGATCGCCTTGCTGGTCACCACGGCCGCCACGGGCGCCGTGGGCGTCGCCGTCCTGCGCACCCTTGTGCAGCTCCGCCGGCAGGTCACCGCCCTGCACGCCGAGCTGGCCGAGGGCCGTGCCGCACACGGGCTGGTGCCCGCCGCCCGCGCCGCGGCGGACACCGACGAGATACGCGCGGCCGTCGCCGAGGCCCTCGCCGAGGAGCGCGAACGCGAACTCGCCGAGGCGCGCGCCTTCTGGGCGGCTCAGGAGGCCCGTGACGTGGCCGACGCGCCCACCCTGCTGGGTCTGGCCGACAGCGAGCTGTTCATGCCCAGGCAGGCCGATTTCGCCGGTGTGGAGCACCTGGAGCCGGTGACCGAGCCGGGCGCCGAGGCCGAGGAGTACGCCGGGGACTCCCCGGAACTGGCCGCCGCCCGCCGCCGGCACCCCTCGCACCCGGACTTCACCCCGCATTCCTCACCCGTGGTGAACGACCACGAGCGCACGGTGGCCACCCTTGAGCAACTCGCCGCCTCCGCCGTGGAGCTGACGGACGTCCGCCCCGGCCCACTGGGCACCCTCGACGTGTACGTGTTCGCCGACGGTACGACCCTCTGCATGACCCCGGGCCACCGTGAGACCGCCGAGCGCCTCGCCGCCGCTCTCGCCGCCGGCGAGACCCCGGTCCTGCTGGGCGGCTCGGGCGTCTCGGGCGCGTACGCCCTCACCTTCACCTGCGGTGACGAGACGGTCTACATCCTGGCGGACCGGGTCATCGCGTCCCTGTGACCCGCGGACCCGCGCGGCCACCCGCTCCCCCTGAGCCCTACGGACCCGGCGCTGCCACCCGCTTCCCCTGAGCCCGACCTCGCGGGCCCGGCCCAGTCCCCACCGCCTCCTGAACGCCGCCGCTCAGACCCCCGCCCGCCGCTGCGCCTCCTCCACCAGCGCCACCGCCTCCGCCAGCCCGACCTCGTCGCGCAGGACCAGGGCCAGGTCGTGGGCGGCGACGGTGATCTGGTCGGCGGCGGCGAACATGCCGGCGTCCGGCATCTCACGGGGCTCGCGGTCCGGGTCCTCCAGGATCTGCGCCCGCCGGGCCAGCTCACGGGCCAGCGCCAGGGCCTCCGCGGCGCCGCCCCGCTGGAGCCGGCTCTGGGGCGCGGCCCGCAGCCGGTCGGCGAAGTGGTCCACCGCACGGGTCAGTCGCGTCGTTTCCACCACGGGCGCGAGATTACGCGCCCGGGACGCACTGTTGCCAACGGGCGAACGCTCAGGCACGGTGACCTGAAGGACCGGCTTACATCCCATTGCGTCCGGAGGCGCCGATGTCCCAAGTGTTCTCCCAGGAGACCCATCGCAATCTGCTCGCCCGCATCCCCCACTGCACCGGTCGTGAAGTGTCCGACTGGCTGCGCACCGTCGAGGAAGGCCCCGCTCTCCGCTTCGAGGAGAAGGTCAGCTGGCTGCGCCACGAGTACGACCTGGCGTACGGCCACGCGAAGGCGATCATCCACGAGTACGACTTGAGGCGGGCCGCGCGCAAGCTGCTGTAGCCCTGTCGTCCCGACCCCGGACACGGCGGAGGGCCCCGGGTCGTCGACCCGGGGCCCTCGCTCATCTCGTGTCCGTGCGGCTGCCGCCGCTGCCGGTCAGTCGTCGCCGCTGAAGATGGCGACCAGGCGCAGCATCTCGACGTAGATCCACACCAGGGTCATGGTCAGGCCGAACGCGGCCAGCCAGGACTCCTCGCGGGGGGCGCCGTAGGCGACGCCGTCCTCGATCTGCTTGAAGTCGAGCGTCAGGAAGAACGCGCCGAGCACGATCGCGATGATGCCGACGATCGCACCGAGCGGGCCCATGCTGCGCAGACCGCCGTCCTCGGCGACGCCGAAGGCGACGAGCAGCAGGTTGACCGCCATGACCAGGATGAACGCGATCGCGATCGCCATGCCGATACGGGCGTAGCGCGCGGTGACGCGGATCCAGCCTGCCTTGTAGATCAGCAGCGTGGCGGCGGCGACCGCCATGGTGCCGACCACCGCCTGGAAGGGCGCGCCGGACCAGCGGGTGTTGAACATCTCGCTGATCACGCCGAGGAAGACGCCCTCGAAGGCGGCGTACGACAGGATCAGCGCGGGCGAGGCCTTGCGCTTGAAGGACTGGACCATCGCCAGGACGAAGGCGATGAGCGCGGCCCCGATGGCCAGGCCGTAGCTGCTGGACGACACCGGCAGCAGGGCCCAGGCGAGGACGGCGCCGACGACGACGGTGCCGAGCGTCATGGCCGAGCGCATGACGACGTCGTCCATCGTCATCCGGCCGGCGGTGACCGGGGCCTGCGGCGGGGCGCCGTGGGTCAGGTCCTGCGGGGCGTAAGGGTTCTGGGCGTACGGGTTCTGCGCGTAGGGGTTGCCGGCGCCGGGCTGGGCGTACGGGTTGCCCTGGGTGCCTACAGCTGCGCCCCCGGCCTGCGGCGCGGTGTTGAAGCCCGCGTAGCCGTTGTCGCGGCTGAACCCCCGTCGCGAGAAGACCGGGTTGCTGCTCCTCATTTCACTCCTCCATGGCCACCCTGCGTAGCCTTGGCTCAAGAGTAATAGACAGGCAAAAGAATGACGCTACTGCTTGGGGAGGATCTTTCCCTCCTTGTGCTGGGCAACACGCCACCGGGTTCCATGATTCCCGGTTCTCAGTCGAGCGGGAAGCCGGTGTACGCCTCGGCGAGGTCGGTCTCGGCGGCGCGGGAGGAGACGAGCCGTTCCAGGCGGGCGGCCTGGAGGCGGTCCTCGAAGGGGTCCGCGCCGGGAGCGCGGTGGAGCAGGGTGGTCATGTCGTAGGAGAACCGCTCGGCCTGCCAGACGCGGCGCAGGCAGTTCTCCGAGTAGGCGTCCAGGAGCGCGGTGGACCCGGTGCGCATGCGGTGGGTGAGCGCGCGGGCGAAGGCGACGACGTCGCCGACGGCGAGGTTGAGGCCCTTGGCGCCGGTCGGGGGCACGATGTGGGCGGCGTCGCCGGCGAGGAAGAGACGGCCGTGGCGCATGGGCTCGTGGACGAAGGACCGCATCGGCGTGACCGACCTCTGCGTGATGGGCCCGCGCTCCAGCCGCCAGTCGTCGTCGGTCTCGAAGCGCCGCTCCAGCTCGTCCCAGATCGCCTCGTCGTCCCAGGCCCCGGCGTCCGTGCCGTCGGGCACCTGGAGATAGAGGCGGGAGACGGAGGGGGAGCGCATGGACAGCAGGGCGAAGCCGCGGGCGTGGCGGGCGTACACCAGTTCGTCGTGGGAGGGCGGGACGTCGGCGAGGATGCCGAGCCACCCGAAGGGGTACGTCCGCTCGAAGACGCGGGACAGCTCGGCGGGCACCGCCTTCCGGGCGACCCCCCAGAAGCCGTCGCACCCGACGACGTACTCGCACTCCAGCACGTCCTCCTCGCCCCCGTGCCGGAACCGCACCCGGGGCCGCTCCCCCGTGGGGTCCTCGACGGCGAGCGCCTCCACCTCGAAGAGGAGCGGGCCGCCCCTCTGGAGGCGGAGGGCGATGAGGTCCTTGCAGATCTCGGTCTGCGCGTACACCGTCACGGACCGCCCGCCGGTCAGCGCGGGGAAGTCCACGCGGTGCCGACGGCGGTCGAAGCGCAGTTCGATGCCGTCGTGCCGCAGGCCCTCGCGGTCCATCCGCTCCCCGGCGCCGGCCGCCCGAAGCACGTCCACGGTCCCCTGCTCCAGGATGCCCGCCCGCTGCCGCCGTTCGACGTACGCCCGGTCGCGGCTCTCCAGGACGACGGAGTCGATGCCGGCGCCGTCGAGCAGCCGGGCCAGAAGCAGGCCGGCGGGGCCGGCTCCGATGATGCCGACGGTGGTGCGCATCGGGCGTTCCCTTCGGATGGGGCGGCGTCTTCGCCACGTCTGTCAGCCTCGCATGGACCCGTTCCATGCGTTCGCCGAGTGAATTTTTCTTCACTAAGCTACGCGCAAGAGTCTCGCGCCCGCCGGGCGGGTGTCAACGGTCGCGCGAGAGGGGGGCGGGGACGTACGGCCGCGGGCGGGAACCCAGCCGTTCCAGCAGGTCACCGAGAGTGACGACGGTAGTGCCCGGAACCGGACTTGAACCGGTACGCCCGCGAGGGGCAGCGAGGTTTAAGCTCGCCGTGTCTGCATTCCACCATCCGGGCAGGCCATGGGCTCCGCAACGAGGGTCGAGCCTATCGGGACCCGGGGCCCGAACAGCGGGCGGGCGGACCGATGTTGTCTTATTTTATTGATGTCTGAGGGTGCATCAGCACTCGGTTCCAGCCGTCCGCACCTGCCAAGAAGCCCTGTCCGCGGCGGTCGGCCACGCGGGGCGAATGACGGAATTTCACCGCCCGAACAAGGGCACACCACCTGTTCTCGGGAGGATCGCCGTTCCGGGTCGGCGCCGAGGGGCGTCCGTCATCCCCAGGTATGACACCGGGGACGTGCGTGCGACCGCAGTCTGGCTCCGGAACCGGAACTGCGGCTGACTACAGGGCGGTATCCGGCCGAGACGATGGATCGCGTTCCAGAACACAGCCGTCGTCCGACAGGAGCGCTTTCCGTGACCACCACACCCGTCGCCGGCCGCACCACCGAGGTGGCCGCGCGCGCCTCGGAGCTGTCGAAGATCTACGGCCAGGGCGAGACCCGGGTGGTCGCCCTGGACCGCGTCTCGGTCGACTTCCGGCAGGCCGAGTTCACCGCGATCATGGGCCCTTCCGGGTCCGGCAAGTCCACGCTGATGCACTGCGTGGCCGGGCTCGACACCTTCTCCTCCGGCTCGGTGCGCGTCGGCGACACCGAGCTGGGCGCGCTCAAGGACAAGCAGCTCACCAAGTTGCGCCGGGACAAGATCGGGTTCATCTTCCAGGCCTACAACCTGCTGCCGACGCTCACCGCGCGGGAGAACATCACCCTTCCGATGGACATCGCGGGCCGGAAGCCGGACAAGGAGTGGCTGGACACCGTCATCCGCATGGTGGGCCTCGCCGACCGGCTCGGTCACCGTCCCTCGCAGCTCTCCGGCGGCCAGCAGCAGCGCGTCGCCGTCGCCCGCGCGCTCGCCTCCCGGCCCGACATCGTCTTCGGCGACGAACCGACGGGGAACCTCGACTCCCGTTCCGGCGCCGAGGTGCTGGGCTTCCTGCGCAACTCCGTCCGGGAGCTGGGGCAGACGGTGGTGATGGTGACCCACGACCCGGTGGCCGCCGCCTACGCGGACCGGGTGGTCTTCCTGGCGGACGGGCGGATCGTGGACGAGGTGCACGGGCCGACCGCCGAGGCGGTGCTCGACCGCATGAAGCGTTTCGACGCCAAGGGCCGCACCAGCTGACCCGACGACCGACGTCCGCGCCCCACCACCCCCTCTGGACTGAGAAAACCCATGCTCCGAACCGCCCTGCGCAACGTACTCGCGCACAAGGCCCGGCTCCTGATGACCGTGCTCGCCGTGATGCTCGGCGTCGCGTTCGTGTCGGGGACGCTGGTCTTCACCAACACCATCTCCGAGGCCCTGCAGAAGAGTTCCGCCAAGGGCTTCGACCACGTCGACGTCGCCGTGCGCGCCGAGAGCCGCAAGGACACCGGCGACACCCTCGGCGAAACCCCCGAGCTGACGCAGGCGCTGGTGGAGGACGCGGGCCGCGTGCCGTCGGCCGCCTCCGCGACCGGCGTCGTCACCGGCTTCGCCGCCATCGCCGACAAGGACGGCAAGCTGGTCGGCGGCGGTTTCCAGTCGCAGGGCGGCAACTACTGGGGCGCCGAGGATCCCCGCTATCCGCTGGTGAGCGGGCGCGCGCCGCGCGGCGAGGGCGAGATGCTCATCGACGCTCAGACGGCCGAGCGCACCGGGTACGAAGTCGGCGACACGGTACGGCTGTCGGTGGACGGCCCGGTCCTGGAGCCGGAGATCACCGGCGTGTTCACCACCGACGACGGCAACGTCGCCGCGGGCGGCAGCCTCGCCCTGTTCGACACGGCCACCGCACAGCGGCTGTTCGGCACGCCGGGCACGTACGACGAGATCGCCGTGACCGCGAAGGCGGGCGTCACGCAGGCCGCGCTCAAGGCCGAACTGGACCGGGCGCTGCCGCGCGGCGTCGTGGAGACCACCACCGGGGAGCGGCTCGCCGACGAGCAGGCGGAGAGGATCGCGGCCCAGATGGGCGGGATGAAGCAGGGGCTGCTGGTCTTCGCCGGCATCGCGTTGTTCGTCGGCACGTTCATCATCGCCAACACCTTCACCATGCTGGTCGCCCAGCGCACCAAGGAGCTGGCGCTGCTGCGCGCGGTCGGGGCGTCCCGCCGGCAGGTGACCAGGGCGGTGCTGGTCGAGGCGTTCGTGGTGGGCGCGGTCGCCGCGGTGACCGGCCTGATCGCGGGCGTCGGCATCGGCGCCGGGCTGCGCTCGCTGCTGGACACCCTGGGCGAGACCGTCCCGGCCGGCCCGCTGGTGGTCTCCCCCGGCACGGTCGGCACCGCCCTGGCGGTCGGCGTCGTCGTCACGATGCTGGCGGCGTGGCTGCCGGGCCGACGGGCGGCGAAGATACCGCCGGTCGCGGCGATGAGCAGCGTGCACGCGCAGGCGACGGTGAAGTCGCTGGTGCTGCGCAACACGGTCGGCGCGGTGTTCTCCGCCGCCGGGGTGGCGGTGGTCCTCGCGGCGACGACGATGGACGGCTCGGACGGCCAGGCCCCGATGGGCCTCGGCGCGGTGCTGCTGATCATCGGCGTCTTCGTGCTGACCCCGCTGCTGTCCCGCCCGCTGATCGCGGCGTCGGCGCCGGTGCTGCGCGTCTTCGGCGTCGCGGGCCGGCTCGCCCGCCAGAACTCCCTGCGCAATCCCCGCCGTACGGCCGCGACGGCCTCCGCGCTGATGATCGGCCTGACCCTGATCACCGGCATGACGGTGATGGCGGGCAGCCTGCAGAAGTCGATCGACAAGATGGCGAGCGCCGCGATCCAGGCCGACTACGTCGTCTCCATGGCGAACGGCAACCCGCTCTCCCCGGACGTGGAGAAGACGCTGCGCGCCACGGAAGGCGTCACCGTCACCAGCCCGATGCGGGGCGCGCCGGCGCGCGTCGAGGGCGAGACGGAGTACCTCACCGGCGTCGCCGGCCGCGCGTTCGGCGAACTGACCGACCTCACGGTGGAGGACGGCCGTTTCGGGATCGGCGGCGCCGAGGTGGTCGTCGACGACCTGACCGCCGAGTCGCACGGCTGGCGCGCCGGTTCGGCGTTCACGGTGTCGTACGAGGACGGCGCGAGGCAGCGGATGACGGTCGCCGGGGTCTACGAGGCCAACGACATGTTCCAGGGCATCCTGCTGGACACCGCCGCGCTCGCCCCGCACCAGACGGACCCGGCCGACATGCGGGTCCTGCTGAAGACGTCCGACGGCGCATCCGCGGCGGCCAAGGACCGGCTGGAGAAGGCCCTCGGCTCCAACCCGGCCATCCGCGTCCAGGACAAGAAGGACATCTCCGACGAGATCGCCCGGATGTTCACGCTGATGCTGAACATGCTGTACGGCCTGCTGGCCATGGCGGTGATCGTCGCGGTGCTCGGCGTCATCAACACGCTGGCGATGTCGGTGTTCGAGCGCTCGCAGGAGATCGGCATGCTCCGCGCGATCGGCCTGAACCGCAAGGGCGTCAAGCGGATGGTGCGGCTGGAGTCGCTGGTGATCTCCGTGTTCGGCGGCGTGCTCGGCATCGGGCTCGGCGTGTTCTTCGGCTGGGCGGCCGGTGAGCTGCTGGGGACGAGGATGGCGACGTACGAACTGGTGCTGCCGTGGGCCCGGATGGGCGTGTTCCTGCTGCTGGCGGCGGCGGTGGGCGTGCTGGCCGCGCTGTGGCCGGCGCGGCGGGCGGCCCGGTTGAACATGCTGACGGCGATCAAGTCGGAGTAGCGGCGCGGCAGTACGGCTGCGTGTCCGAGGCCGAGGCCGCAGCAGCCGAAGCCACAGCCGAGGGGCCCGATCCGGGGGATCGGGCCCCTTTCCCGTCCCGTCAGGCGTCCGCGTTCCAGGTGCGGGTGCGCAGGGGGAGCCCCGAGGCGCCGGAGTCGGGGGTCCGCACGGCGAGGACCTGGTTGACGCCGATGCGGTTGCGCTCGAAGGCGAGGGCGGAGGCCGCCATGTACAGCCGCCAGACGCGGGCCCGGCCGGGGCCGGCGAGCCGGACCGCGCGGGCCCACTCGCCCTCCAGGTTGGCGACCCAGCGGCGCAGGGTGAGGGCGTAGTGCTCGCGGATGGACTCCACGTCCCGCACCTCGAAACCGGCCCGTTCGAGCTGGGTGACGGTGGTGCCGAGCGGCGCCAGCTCCCCGTCGGGGAAGACGTAGGCGTCGATGAACGCGTCGACGTGGTAGGCGGATTCGTCGCGCTCGGGGCGGCGGGCGATCTGGTGGTTGAGCAGCCGGCCGCCGGGCCGGAGCAGGCGGTGCAGGCTCTCGGCGTAGGCGAGGTAGCGCTCGGCGCCGACGTGTTCGGCCATGCCGATGGAGGAGATCGCGTCGTACGGCCCGTCGGTGACGTCCCGGTAGTCCTGCACCCGGATCTCCACCCGGTCCGTCAGTCCTTCCTCGGCGACGCGCTTGCGGGCGTACGCCGCCTGTTCCTGCGACAGCGTGATGCCGACGACGTGCGCGCCGTGCTCGCGGGCGGCGTGCACGGCCATGGAGCCCCAGCCGCAGCCGACGTCGAGCAGACGGTGACCGGGCTTCAGGGCGAGCTTGCGGGCGACGAGTTCGAGCTTGTCGCGCTGGGCGGTCTCCAGGGTGCCGCCCGCGGACTCGGGGGCGGGCCAGTAGGCGCAGGAGTAGACCATGGAGGGGCCGAGGACCAGCTCGTAGAAGTCGTTGCCGACGTCGTAGTGGTGGCTGACGGCACGGCGGTCGGTGTGCCGGGTGTGCAGACGCGCCCGCCGTCGGCGGACCTCCTCGGGCGGCGGTGCGGGCGGCAACGGCGCCCCGGCGAGCGCGACCAGGCCGCGGACGGCGGCGCGGGAGCGCGGATCGCGCAGGATCTCGGTGAGCGTCCGGGCGTCGTCGGGACGCTCCCAGACGAGGCCGGAGACGGCACCGAGGGCGGTGTACAGATCCCCCTCCACGTCCAGGTCCCCCGCGACCCAGGCCCGCGCCAGCCCCAGTTCCCCCGGCTTCCACAACAGCCTGCGCAGCGCCCGCCGGTTGCGCACCACCAGCACCGGCGCGTCCGGCGGACCCGCCCGCGAACCGTCCCAGGCACGAATGCCCAACGGGAGCGGCGTCCCCAGCACCTGCTCGACCAGCTCTCTCAGCCGCGACGCGGCGTCCGCCATGGTGCACACCTCCGTGACGGTGACCCCTGGATGTCCGACACCACGTAAACACCCACGGCGCCCCGGCGCAGTCCCTCGAATGCGTTACGGCTGTGCAAAACCCGCCCGATCCGCTTGCCCGCCCCGCTCGTCCGCCCCGGCGCCTGCCCGGCTCGCCGGAACGCCGAAGGGCCCCCCGCACCACGGATGGCGGGAGGCCCTTCGGGGCGGCGCAGGGGTGTTACGACGCCTTGGCGCGTTCCTCGGTCTTCGCGGCGGCGACCGGGGCCGGCTTGGCGGCCTCGTAGAACTCCTCGCGCGGGGTTTCCAGGGCGCCGAGGGAGACGACCTCGCGCTTGAGGAACATGCCGAGGGTCCAGTCCGCGAAGACGCGGATCTTGCGGTTCCAGGTCGGCATGGCCATGCCGTGGTAGCCGCGGTGCATGTACCACGCCAGACGGCCGCGCAGCTTGATCTTCATCTTGCCCATGACGATCATCGCGACGCCCTTGTGCAGGCCGAGGCCCGCCACCGCGCCCTTGTTGGCGTGGCTGTACTCCTTCTGCGGGAAGCCCCGCATGCCGGAGACCACGTTGTCGCCGAGCAGCTTGGCCTGGCGCAGCGCGTGCTGGGCGTTCGGCGGGCACCAGGCGTTCTCGTTGCCCGCCTTGCGGCCGACGAGGTCGGGCACCTGGGCGTTGTCGCCCGCGGCCCAGATGTAGTCCGTGCCCTTGACCTGGAGCGTGGCCTCGGTGTCGACGTGGCCGCGCGGGCCCAGCGGGAGGCCGAAGCGGGTCAGCGCCGGGTTCGGCTTGACGCCGGCCGTCCAGACGATCGTGTTGGAGTCGACCTCGAGGCCGTTCTTGAGCACCACGTGGCCGTCGACGCAGGAGTCCATGGAGGTCGAGAGGTAGATCTCGACGCCGCGGCTCTCCAGGTGCTCCTTGCCGTACTGGCCGAGCTTGGGGCCGACCTCCGGCAGGATCTTGTCCGCCGCGTCGACCAGGATGAAGCGCATGTCCTCGCGGGACACGTTGCGGTAGTACTTGGCCGCGTCCCGGGCCATGTCCTCGACCTCGCCGATGGTCTCCGCGCCCGCGAAGCCGCCGCCGATGAAGACGAAGGTGAGCGCCTTGCGGCGGATCTCCTCGTCGGTCGTGGAGTCGGCCTTGTCCAGCTGCTCCAGGACGTGGTTGCGCAGGCCGATGGCCTCCTCGATGCCCTTCATGCCGATGCCCTGCTCGGCGAGGCCGGGGATCGGGAAGGTGCGGGAGACCGCGCCGAGCGCGATCACCAGGTAGTCGAAGGGCAGCTCGTACGCCTCGCCGACCAGCGGGGCGATCGTGGCGACCTTGCGGTCCTGGTCGATGGTGGTGACCCGGCCGGTGAGGACCTCCGCCTTGGGCAGCACGCGTCGCAGCGGGACGACGACGTGACGCGGGGAGATGTTGCCGGCGGCGGTTTCGGGGAGGAAGGGCTGGTAGGTCATGTACGACCGGGGGTCGACGACCGTGACGGTCGCCTCGCCGAAGCGCATCTTCTTGAGAATGCGCCGAGCTGCGTACAGGCCTACGTACCCACCGCCTACTACGAGGATCCTGGGACGCTCCGTGGTGCTCATGCCATCGAGTATCCACCCGCCCCAGGGGGGTGGCTCGTGCGCCCCTTCACAAGCTTCCTCCAGGCTTGTGCTATCCTTCGCGGCCCGCATGACACGGGCCATGGTGACGGATGCGGGCCACCGTGCAGCACGGACCCCTGTCAAGGCCGCGTGAGCTGCCCCTCTGGCCTGTCTCACGCCTCGGGCCGGCGCCCCGCGCAGACCCCGCGCGACCCCTCCCCCATCCCCGCTCCAGAGCCTCTACGGCCCTGGTGGGGCCCCGTAATGGCGCAACGACCGCCGATGATCCCCCTTGGGGACCGAATTCCTTGTGAAGAACTTCACGAACTTTTCCCGGCGGGCGTCAACGGGAGGTGAGGAAGCACCCGCCGGGCGCGCTCAAACGGTGTCCGGCCTGCTCAGTTTGAAGATACCCGCAAGTAATTAGAGGGGCGGCGCCGGCTGACGACGAGGAGGACGTCCTCCTCGTCGTCGAGGCCGGCGACCGTCGGGACGCGTACCGCACCCCGCAGGCGGTCAGGCCAACGACCAGCCGATCCCGTCGAGGATGTCGTGCTCGCTGACGACGACCTCCTCCGCGCCGATCCGTTCCATGATCGACAGCAGGACGAGGGCCCCCGCGCCGATCACGTCCACCCGCCCCGGGTGCATGGAGGGGATGGCGGCGCGCTCGGCGTGCGTGGAGCGCAGCAGCCGGTCGGTGATCTCCCGGACGGTGTCGTGGGAGACGCGGGAGTGGTGGATGGCCGCCGAGTCGTACGCGGGCAGGTTCTGCGCGATGGCCGACACCGTCGTGACGGAGCCGGCCAGCCCGACCAGGGTGCGCGCCTCCCGCAGCGGAACCCGCTCCTCCGCGAGGTCGAGGGCGGCCTCGATGTCCGCCCGCATCGCCGCGATCTGCTCCTCGGCCGGCGGGTCGCTCACCACGCCGTCCCGCACCAGATGCCGTTCCGTCATCCGCACGCACCCGACGTCCACGGAGCGCGCCGCGCGCACCCGCTCCTCGCCCACCACGAACTCGGTGGAACCGCCCCCGATGTCCACCACCAGGAACGGCAGCGCCAGATCCGTACGCCCCGTCAGCTCCTTGGTCGCGCCGGTGAAGGAGAACTCCGCCTCCTGGTCCCCGGTGATGACCTCCGGCTCCACGCCCAGGATGTCCAGCACGCCGCGCACGAAGTCCTCGCGGTTCTCCGCGTCGCGGGAGGCGGAGGTCGCCACGAAGCGCAGCCGCTCCGCCCCGTGGGCCTTGACGATCCCGGCGTACTCGCGGCAGGCCGCGAAGGTCCGCTCCAGCGCCTCGGGCGCCAGCCGGCCGGTGCGGTCGACGCCCTGGCCGAGCCGCACGATCGTCATCCGTCGGTCCAGGTCGACCAGTTCGCCCGTCGCCGGGTCCGCGTCGGCGACGAGGAGACGGATGGAGTTCGTACCGCAGTCGATGGCGGCCACTCGGGTCATCGGCCGGTCTCCTCGCTCGCGTCCGTGGGCTGTCCGGGCTCTTCCCCGGTCCGGCCGGCCGCCGTGCCGGGGAGCGTCACGCAGGCGCCCTTGCGCCACCACTGCGGCAGCATCGCCAGCGCCTCGTCGCCCAGCGGGTTGACGCCGGGGCCCGCGGCCAGCGAGTGGGCGACCAGGACGTGCAGGCACTTCACCCGGTCCGGCATGCCACCGGCGCTGGGGAAGTTCTTCAGCTCCTCGATCGCGTCCCGCCGCCGGACGTAGTCCTCGTGGGCGGCCCGGTACGCGGCGGCCAGCTCCGGGTCGGCGGCCAGCCGCTCCGTCATCTCCTTCATCACGCCGTTGGCCTCCAGCGTGCCGATGGCCGAGTTGGCCTTCGGACACGTCAGGTAGTACAGCGTCGGGAAGGGCGTGCCGTCGGGCAGCCGCGGGGCCGTCTCCACGACGTCCGGCTGGCCGCAGGGGCAGCGGTGCGCGATGGCGCGCAGGCCGCGCGGGGGCCGTCCGAGCTGCTGATTGAAGGCCTCCACGTCCGCGTCGGTGGGCTCGGTGCGCGGGGTGGACGGCGGGGGCGTTTCCATGCGTCTGAGACTGTCTTCCTCTATGCGTTCACTGGGCGGCGTCGGACTTGTCGACCGCTTCCCAGAGGTTCGTGTGCCAGGGGCGGTCGGCCGCCCCGTGGTCGGTGCGCGACTGGCGGGCGGCGCCCGGGTCGATCACGACGTACCCGGTCTCCCCCGGCATCACATGGTGCAGCCGCTCCCGGATCCGCTGCTCCGCGTACGCGTCGTCCTGCCAGCGCGCCTTCAGGTCGCGCAACTGTTCGACGCGCTCGCGGGCCTGGCGCTGCTCGCGCTCCAGATCGGCGATCTCGGCGCGCTGGGCGACGTACTGCCTTATCGGGTAGGCGAGGGCCACGACCAGGGAGCAGACGACGAGGGCGAGCAGGGCGGCCCGGCCGGTGAGCCGGGAGCGGCGGGCCTGGCGGCGGGTCTGGGAGCGGTAGACCCGGGCCGCGGTCTGTTCGCCGAGCAGCTTGAGCCTGGTCGTGGTGGAGAACCGGTCCCGGTCCTTCACGGCCATGTCCCCGCCTCACCTTCACACACGCGCGTACGTCCCCGCACACGGTACGGGACCGAGTACGGGGACGTACGGACGACGCTGCCTCTACGGCCGGATCAGCCGGGTCGGCCGGGTCAGCCCTTGAAGCGCGGGAACGCGCTGCGGCCGGCGTACACCGCGGCGTCGTCGAGGATCTCCTCGATGCGCAGCAGCTGGTTGTACTTGGCGACGCGCTCGGAGCGGGCCGGGGCGCCGGTCTTGATCTGGCCGCAGTTGGTGGCCACGGCGAGGTCGGCGATGGTGACGTCCTCGGTCTCGCCGGAGCGGTGGGACATCATGCACTTGAAGCCGTTGCGCTGGGCCAGCTCGACGGCGTCCAGGGTCTCGGTCAGCGAGCCGATCTGGTTGACCTTCACCAGCAGGGCGTTGGCGGCGCCCTCCTCGATGCCGCGGGCCAGACGCTCCGGGTTGGTGACGAACAGGTCGTCGCCGACGAGCTGGACCTTGTCACCGAGCTTCTCGGTGATGGTCTTCCAGCCCTCCCAGTCGTCCTCGAACAGCGGGTCCTCGATGGAGACCAGCGGGTACGCCTCGACCAGCTCGGCGTAGTACTCGGTCATCTCGGCGGCGGAGCGCGCCTTGCCCTCGAAGGTGTACGTGCCGTCCTTGTAGAACTCGGACGCGGCGACGTCGAGCGCCAGGGCGATCTGCTCGCCGGGGGTGTAGCCGGCTTCCTTGATGGCCTCGAGGATGAGGTCGAGGGCCTCGCGGTTGGAGCCGAGGTTCGGGGCGAAGCCGCCCTCGTCGCCGAGGCCGGTGGCCAGGCCCTTGCCCTTCAGCACCTTCTTGAGGGTGTGGTAGACCTCGGTGCCCCAGCGCAGCGCCTCGGAGAAGGACTCCGCGCCGATCGGGGCGATCATGAACTCCTGGATGTCCACGTTGGAGTCGGCGTGCGAGCCGCCGTTCAGGATGTTCATCATCGGAACGGGCAGCAGGTGCGCGTTCGGGCCGCCCAGGTAGCGGAACAGCGGCAGGTCGCTGGCCTCGGAGGCGGCGTGCGCGACGGCGAGCGAGACGCCGAGGATGGCGTTGGCGCCGAGGGAGCCCTTGTTGTCGGTGGCGTCCAGGTCGAACATCGCCTGGTCGATCAGGCGCTGCTCGGTGGCGTCGTAGCCGACCAGCTCGGGGCCGATCTGCTCGATGACGGCCAGCACGGCTTTCTCGACGCCCTTGCCCTGGTAGCGGTTCGGGTCGCCGTCGCGGAGCTCGATGGCCTCGAAGGCGCCGGTGGAGGCGCCGGACGGAACGGCGGCACGACCCGTGCTGCCGTCGTCGAGGCCGACCTCGACCTCGACCGTGGGGTTGCCTCGGGAGTCCAGGATTTCCCGGGCTACGACGACGTCGATGGACGGCACGAGCATCTCCTTCTTCAATGTGACGCGGCTTCGCAGGGCCGCGGTGGCTCTGCGAGACGAGCCTAACCGGCTCCGGGCGATCGGCCAGCCGGTCGACCACCCCGTGGACGGAACCGAGAGTAAATTGTTTCCGAACGGAACAAAAAGTCCCGCGCACGGTTGCGTGCACGCCTGGCCGAAAAAAGCCCCGCCCCGGCGCGTACGGGGGAGAACGCGCCGGGGCGGGGAGCCCGCGGGGACGGGGGGAACCCTCACGGGGGTCTGGGGGCGGGGGTCCTGGGGGACCGGGGTGCTGGGGCCTGTGGCCGTCAGCCCGGGGGCCCGGAGGCCCGGAGGCCCGGAGGCCCGGAGGCCCGGAGGCCCGGGGGCTTTCAGGATGACGGCGTCGGTCGGCGCGTGCTGTGAGTGCGCTCCGCGCCGCCTGTCAGTTCAGCCCTTCGGCGCCCGCCGTCACTTCGCGCCCCTCGCCGCCGGCCGTCACTTGAGGTGCAGCTGCTGGCCCGGGTAGATGACGTCCGCGTCCTCGACGATGTCCTTGTTCAGCTTGAACAGCTTCGCCCAGCCGCCCTTGACGTCGTGCTCCGCGGCGATCTCGCTGAGGGTGTCGCCCTCGACGACCTTGTACTCGCCGTCGCCCTTCTTGACCTTCTTGCCGGTCGGGGTGGTGACGGTCTTCTTGGCGGCCGGGCGGTCGGCGGAACGGGAGGCCGGCTGCTGCTCCGTCTCGCGGGCCGGGGCGGTGGCCTCGGAGGAGCCGGTGTCGGCCGAGCCCGTCGCGTTCGAACCGGTGGAGCTGCCGGCGTCGCCGGAGGTGCCGGCCGAGCCGCCGTTGTAGGCGGAGTTCGACAGGCCGGTGCCGCAGTGCGGCCAGGCGCCCTTGCCCTGGCCGGCCAGCACCTTCTCGGCGATGGCGATCTGCTGCTCCTTGGTGGCCTGGTCGGCGGTGGCGGCGTACTGCGTGCCACCGAAGGCGGCCCAGGTGGAGGCCGAGAACTGCAGGCCGCCGTAGTAGCCGTTGCCGGTGTTGATGGACCAGTTGCCGCCGGACTCGCACTGGGCGACGGCGTCCCACTCGGAGGCGGTGGCGGCGGAGGCGGTGCCGGACGCCATCAGCGGAGCGGCGACGGCGGCGCCGGTCACGCCGGCGATGGCGATGGCGCGAGTGGAGCGCTGGAGGGCGGTCGGACGACGGTGCTTGCCCTTGCCGGAAAACAGCATGGTTGATCCCCTCACCGACGCCTGCGAGGTGAGCTGTCGGGTTCGGGCCGGTTGAGTTGCCCGGCCGCGTCCCTCACGGGACGCGGCTTCACCCCTAGCCGCCCCGGGCTCAACTGCCCGGAACGGCGCCTACCTTGGGTCCCCCGCTCCTGCCTACGGCGCTTGACGCGACGACTGTTCCCGGACGGCCGCTGGCAGGATTCGGCGTTGCGGCTACCGGGGCCCGCATTGGCGAGCGGTCACGACCGTAGACACGCGATCGGCGGAATTTCAAAGACGATCAGGGCTTCTGAGACTCATCCCACACTGATTCCAAAACGGACAATCAGCCCGAACCGTGACGTGAACTCCCGCTACTTTTCGACCGTTTCGACCCCGACATCCAGGGTCTGACCGGGAAGGATGAGGTCCGGGTCGGCGCCGACGGCGTCCTTGTTCTCCGAGTAGAGCGCGGACCATCCGCCGTCGACCTCAAGAGAGTCGGCGATGCCCCAGAGGCTGTCGCCCTCGCGCACCGTGTACGACCCGTCGGCGGCCGCCCGCTCCGCCGACCCGCCCCGCGAGGCGTGCCGCCCCGAGGAGCCGGAGGACCCGGCCTCGCGGTCGTCGAGGACGTCCTCCTGCGCGCTGGAGCCGCGATGACGGCCGGTCCCCGAGCCCGCGTCGGCGATGCCGGTGTCGATGAGACTGGAAGAGCCGACACTTTCGGGGGTTTTGGCGAGAGTGTCGGAGTCTGCAGATTCCGACACATCCGTGCCGCTATCGGGTGATTCGGGTGCAGAGGGGGAAGTGGAGACGGAGGCGGAGGGTGCGCCCGTCTCCCGGCCGGCCCCGGCTCCGGTTCCGGTCTCGGACGCCGTCGCCCGACCCGAATCCGTCGATTCAGTTCCAGGGGATTCATCGGATTCGCCGGATCGGTCGGATTCGGCCGACTTCCCCGCGCCCGCCGATTCGGTCGGGCTCGTGCTCGACTTCGCACCCGACTTCCCGCCCACTGAGGCGGAAGAACCGGAGGAGTTGGACAATCCGGGCGGGTTGAGGACGCCGTCCGGCGTGCTCGACGCCGCGTCGCCGGCCACCCCCGTGTCGACGCCCGCCTCACTGTCGTCCTGGTCGAGACCGACGAGGATGCCGCAACTGGCCCACGCCTCGGCGCCCCGGTCCGCGAGCAGCCGTTCGGCGACGGCTATCTGCTGGGAACGGCTGGCCTGATCCGGTCGCGACGCGTAGGTGAGACCGCCGTACGCCTCCCAGTCCTCCTGCGACAGGTTCAGGCCGCCGTAGTACCCGTTGCCGGTGTCGGCGCTCCAGGAACCGCCGCTCTCGCACTCCGCGACCTTGTCCCACGTCGCACCGCTCGCCGCACTGGCGCCGGTCGCGCCGAGCAGGGGGATGGCGATGGCGGAGCCGGTCACGCCGGCCGCGACGACGAGTGCCGGGGCCTGGCGGGGGCGACGGTGACGACCGTTCCCGGAGAGCATGCGGGGACCTTTCCCGAGACAGCAGTGACCCGCGCGGCGGGTGATGCGCCGCCGCCACGTTGATGGGTGAACGTATCGGCAGACGATCACTTGTCACAAGTTCATGCCGCGCAGATCACGTGAAGATCACAGATGTGAAGGGCTGTCATGTTTGGTTTGGGACACGGGTGTCCGGAAGAGTCCGCTATGCACGACCTTGCTCGGGCGTGAACTCCACCGGCAGCGTGCGCAGTCCGCGCATGATGAGTCCACCCCGCCAGCGCAGCTCTGCCGGGTCGACGCCGAGCCGCAGGTCGGGGAGGCGGGTCAGCAGCGTGGCCAGCGCTGTCCGGCCCTCCAGCCGGGCGAGCGGCGCGCCGAGGCAGTAGTGGATGCCGTGTCCGTAACCGAGGTGCTGGTTGTCGCGCCGGGCGAGGTCGAGCGTGTCGGGGTCGGTGAACCGCTCCGGGTCCCGGTCCGCCGCCGCGAGGACGACGAGCACCGGGTCGCCGGGCGCGATGTCCTGGCCGCCGATCGTCAGAGGCTCGGTCGCGAAACGCCAGGTGGCCAGCTCCACCGGCCCGTCGTAGCGCAGCAGTTCCTCCACTCCGGTGGCCAGCAGGTCGCGTTCGCCCGCCGCGAGGGAGTGCTGGAGGCGGGCGCGCTGCACGGGGTGGGTGAGCAGCGCGTACATGCCGTTGCCGATGAGGTTGACGGTGGTCTCGAACCCGGCGAACAGCAGGATGAACGCCATCGCCGCCGCCTCGTTCTCGGTGAGGTGCTCACCGTGGTCCCAGGCGCGGATCAGGCCGGAGATGAGGTCCTCGCCGGGCGCCGGCTCCGCGGGCAGGGACTCGCGCTTGCGGTGGATGAGCTCGGCGAGGTAGCCGCGCATCTTCTTCACCGACCGCGCGACACCGCCCCGCGGCCCGCCCCCGTGACGGATCATCATGCCCGCCCAGTCCCGGAAGTCGTCCTGGTCCTCGGGCGGTACGCCGAGCATGTCGCAGATGGCGTAGATGGGCAGCGGGAAGGCGAACTCGTGGATGAGGTCCGCGCTCCCCGTGCGGGCGAACCCGTCGATGAGCCGGTCGGTCAGTTCCTGCACGCGCGGCGCGAACTCCGCGACGCGGCTCGGGGTGAACGCCTTGGACACCAGCCGCCGCAACCGGGTGTGGTCCGGCGGGTCGATGTTGAGCAGATGGGTCATCAGCTCGGCCTTGCGCTCACCGGGGATGCCGGTCTTGCCCTTCGCGTGCGCGGGCTCGTCGTGGTGGGCCGGGTTCTTGGACAACCGCTGGTCGGCCAGCGCCTGCCTCGCGTCGGCATACCGGGTGACCAGCCATGCCTCGACCCCGCTGGGCAGCCGCGTCCGGTGCACCGGCGCGTGCTCGCGCAGCCAGGCGTACGCCGGGTAGGGGTCGGTCGCGAACTCCCAGGTGAAGAGTTCGGGCGCGGGTGGGGCGGCGTGCTGACGGGAATGCGGCTGGTTGGTCACCCGTCGACGTTATCCGGCCGCTAAGACTCCTTTCCGGGCTCCTCGGCCGCCGTGCTCGCCGCGGCCTCCGTCTCCCTGATCGCGTCCCGGTACGCGCGTGCCGCCGCGCGCAGCGCCGTCTCCGGATCCACGCCCTCCGCCTCGGCCCGTGCCGCCAGCGCCAGCAGCTCGTAGCCGATCCCCTCGTCCTTCGGCAGCGGCACGTCGAGGCCCGCGGTACGCGCCCGGGACGCGAGCTTGGCCGCGAGGGCGAGGCCGGGCTGGTGCAGAGGTATGCCCTCGGTCACCGACGTGCGCCGCTTCTCCTGGGCCTTGGTGCGCAGCCAGTGCTCTCTGACCTCCTCGGGGGTGGAGGCCGTCGCGTCGCCGAAGACGTGCGGGTGGCGGTGGATGAGCTTGGCGACGATGGTGCCCGCCACGTCGTCGATGGAGAAGGGGGCGTCCTGGTCCTCCTCCGCTATCCGGGCGTGGAAGACGACCTGGAGCAGGACGTCGCCCAGCTCTTCCCGGAGTTCGTCCCGGTCGCCGTCCTCGATCGCCTCGATCAGCTCGTACATCTCCTCGATGCCGTGCTTCACGAGCCCCTGGTGGGTCTGGCGGGACGACCAGGGGCACTCGGCGCGGATGCGGTCCATGACCTGGACGAGGTCGAGGAGGCGGGCGCCGGGCAGGTCGTAGGAGGCGGGGAGCAGCTCCAGCTCCGGCATGCGCACGCGTCCGCCGCCGGCCAGCCGGGCCAGTCCGTCCGTCAGCCCGGGTTCGCCCTCGCCGGTGGCGACGACCACGACCGTGCGCCCGTCGGCGCACGCGTCGACCAGTTCCTCGGCGGTCGGGGCCGCCTCGGCGACGGCTATCCCGGCCTCCCGCAGATAGGGCAGCTGCGGGTGCGCCCCGTCGGCGCAGAGCACCTGGTCGGCGGCGTGCAGGGCCTGCCACGCGGGCCAGGAGAGCAGCCCGGGGGCGACGCGGTGGCTGGTGGTGAGCAGGACGATGCGTCCGGGCGCGGAACGGGGGTCGGGACCGGTGTCCGGGGTGCCTTCGAAGCTGGTTGCGTTCACGATCCGAACGTAACCCACCACGGCGAGGCGCTCGCGAGTTGTCCACAGCGACCACTGCGATCATCGGATGAACAGCCTGGCACGCCACCGAACCCCGCGACCGCCTGCACGTCGGCCGCCCGGCCGGCGGCCGGCCCGCAGTACCCGCCGCCTACGCCTCCGCCCGCAGCCGTACCGCCGCGCCTACGCCGGCTGCTCCGGCGGTGCCTCCGCCGTCACCTCGCGCACCCACGGCGTCTTGGCGTCCACCCGGCTGCTCTTCTCCACGTCCCAGGTGCCGTAACGCGGGTTGAGGTCCACGTCGAGCTTCTTGGATGCCTCGGACAGGGCCTTCCAGAATGCCGGCTGGCCGGTGTCGGTGCCCAGGTGCCGGGCGAGCTTCTGCGCCTCCAGCTGCAGGCGCAGGTTCTCGTCCAGGCGCTCCGGAGGCACCCCGTACTGCTGGAGCCAGGTCGTCTCCAGGCCCTTGGCGCCGCCCGCCTGCTGTTCGAGGCCGGCGCGCATCTGCTGGACCTCCTTGCGGCTGACCGTGATGCCCGCGTCCCGGGCGGCGCGGTGCAGGACCTGGTCCAGGACCATGCTGTGGAGGGTGTCGCGGGCGAGGGTGCCGGTCCTGGCGACGATCTGCGCGTACTGCGTCTCGTCGCCCACCGCCGCCCGCTGCGCCTCGCGCACCTCGTCGACCCGGTTCTCGAGTTGCGCCACGGTGATCCGCCGGCCGTCGACCACGGCCGCGGCACCGGGGTGCGCGTCGTTGCCGCAGGCGGTCAGCAGCGGGGCCGCGGCGATCGCGGCGGACAGGAGGAGCGCGGTGCGACGGCGGCGGTGCAAGGGGAACCTCCCGAGGAGATTGTGCGACGGTGCACAAAGTCTTGCGGTGATCGATGGTAGGCAGCGGCCGGGCTTTGGCCAACCCATTCGACCAACGATTCACCGCGACTTCAGGCACCCACGGCTCACGCACCCGCACCACGGGCTCCCCGCGCGGTCGGCAGCCGCACCCCAGGCGCCCTCGCGCGGCAGGCGCCCGCACGGCAGGACCCGCACGGCCGACGGCACCCCCGCCGAAGGCGCCCGTTCGCCCCTCCGGCGGTCAGCGCACCTGCCCCAGCCACTGCAGCGTCCGCCGCACCTCCGCGGCGAGCGGATGTCCGGGCCCGTGCAGCGTCTCCACGTCGTGCAGCAGCCGCACCAAAGTGGCCTGCGCGGCGGCCCGGTCGCCGACGGCGAGCAGCAGATGCCCGATGCGGCGGCGGACGTCGTGGGCCAGCTCGGGGTCACCGGAGACGTACTGGTTCTCGTAGTACGGCAGCAGCGACCGGTACTCGGCGAGCGCCGCCGCCGGTTCACCGAGCTGTTCGAGGCACTGCGCGACCTCGTAGCGGTAGCGCAGCGACTGCGGGTCGGCCTGTCCGGCCTCGGCGGCGCGCTCGTCGGCCAGGCGGCGCAGTTCGGGCAGCGCGCGACGGTACTGGCCGTCGTCCATGAGCGTGGCCGCGTACTGCTTGCGCAGGGTGCGTACGACCGGGGAGTTTTCGCCGTGCTGATCGGCGGCCGTGGGGAGGATCGCGCCCAGGATGTCGACGGCCTGGGTGATACGTCCCTCGCCGAGCAGCCGCTTCACCTCGTCGACCGCGCGGGCCACGTCCGGCTTCTCGGCCGTCTCCGGAGCCGGTGTGGCCGGGGCGGGCTGGGGCGCGGGCGTCCGGGCGCGGTCCGGCCAGGGGGCGTGCGGGCGCAGGAAGGGGCGGGTCGGGTCGAGGGGCGCGCCGGAGGGCATCCCGCGCGCGGGCAGCAGCAGCGCCAGTTCCTCGTAGACCTCCTGCGCGGAGCCGGGCCGGTGCTGCGGGTCCTTGGCGAGCAGGCGCAGCACGAGGGATTCCAGCGCCTCGGGCACCTCGGGGCGCAGCCGGCGCACGGGCACCGGCGCCTCGTACAGGTGCCGGTGCAGCACCCCGAGCGCCGTGGAGCCCGCGAATGGGACGTCGCCGCTGAGCAGTTCGTGCATGAGCACGCCGAGCGCGTACAGGTCGGTGTACGGGCCGACCGCGCCGCCCATCGCCTGCTCGGGGGCCATGTAGGCGGGGGAGCCGATGGGCGAGCCGGTGTGCGTCAGGCGGGTGGTGTCGGTGTCCATGACGGAGGCGACGCCGAGGTCGAGGACCGTGACGGTGCCGTCCTGCTTCACCATGACGTTCCGCGGCTTGAGGTCCCGGTGGACGATCGGCACGGCGTGCACGGCGCTCAGTACGGCGCACAGCTGCGCGGCGACCGCCACCGCCCACGGCCAGGGGTAGGGGTCGTGCTCGGCGAGGTGGTCGGAGAGGTCGGCCCCGTCGACGTACTGCATGACGAGGAACAGCTCCGCGCCGTCGCTGCCCGCGTCGTGCACGGTCACCAGCCCCGGGTGGTCCACCTGGGCCGTCACCCGGCACTCCCGCACGAAACGGCGGCGCAGCTCGTCGGCCTCCTGGCCGGCCACCTTGTCGGGGCGCAGCAGCTTCACCGCCACGCGCCGGTCGAGCCGCTGGTCGTAGGCCGTCCAGACCTGGCCCATGCCGCCCTGCCCGATCAGCGTGGCCAGTTCGTAGCGGCCGGCGACGACGCGCTTCGCCGCCACGGTCACCGCGCGCCCTCGCCGCCGTCGCCCCGACCGCTGTGACCACCCTGGCCGCCCTGCTTGCGCAGGTAGTCGCTCAGCTCGTCCAGTTCGGCCCGCACCTGGTCGATGCGCGCGGGCGCGGGGCGCTGCGGCGGCGGGGTGTGCGCGGGCGTGCCGGGCCCGGGTATCGGGGTGTGGGGCTGCGCGGGGACGGGCGGGGGCGGGCCGGGTATCGGCGTGTGCGGCGGGGCCGGGTGGACGACGGGCTGCGGGCCCGTGGCCGCGGTGGTGTACGGGGCGGTCGCGGCCGGGTTCGGGTACCCGTACGACGCCGTCGCCCGTCCGGCGGGGATGCCGTAGCGGACGTCGTGGTAGTGGCGCACCTCGGCCGCGATGTAGTACGCGATCACCACGACGAGCGTGCCCAGGAGCAGGATCAGGCCGGTCCAGCCGCCCGTGGTGTGGATCTCGTCGCCGGGCTCGGTGCCGAGCAGCACCAGGGAGAGGATGTCGATCGCCAGCACGGCCACGAACAGGCCCCAGTGGAGCGACTTGCGCGTGACGGCCGCGAGACGCAGCAGCATCACCCACGTCAGGAGGCCGAGGCTGAAGACGGCCAACGCCACGAACAGCACGCGCAGGAGGACCAGCAACGCCGTCGGGGGCGGCTGCTTCACCGGCTGCGTATAGCCGTGGCCATGCATGACTGCTCCTGATGCCTGGTGCGCGCACGCGTGCGGGGTTCGAACCGGCGTCGGGCAACGCCGGTCGTGAGATTGTCGCTTCGAGCGTATAGGTCGACACCGACAACCCGTCCCGGGTTGTACCGAACCGTTGTCGCACTGATCACTTACGGATGCCGGGGCTTTTCTCAGTCGGGCGCGACGGTCCCGTCCGTCAGGCCGTCGTACATCCCGCGGGCGAGACGCGCCCCCAGTCGGCTCGCATCGCGCAGCGCGCTCTCGAACTCGTCCAGCGCGCGGAAGCGCGCGCCGTAACGCCGCTGCTCGTCCAGCGGGAGGCGGGGCAGCTGCAGGCGTCGGACGTCGAGCCGGGTGGCGGTGGAGGCGTAGCTGCTGGCCTGGCGGTGGTTGTCGGTGCCGCGCAGGAAACCGGTGAGGAACCACGGGTCGAGCGACGCGGGGTCGGGGCGCAGCAGCACGAGGTTGCGGCCCAGGGCCGCGCCCGCCGTCCCGTCGCCGATCACGCGCGCCACCGCGCCGCCCCCGAGCACCGGCACGACGACGTCGCCGACCGCGAGGAGCACCGCTTCCTCGTCGCTCTCGGGCAGCGTCCCGGAGGGAGCGGTTCCGGCGAGGACGTCGTGGTCGGTGAGAACGGGTACGCGCGCGTGCCCGCCGTTTCCGCCGGTACGCATCGTGAGGGCGCCCGCGCGGGCGAGTTCGCCGATGGTGGTGAGCGGCCAGCGCGCGGGCGGCGTGAGCGGCGCGGGCGCCGGAGTGAGACCGGCGGTCAGGCGCAGGGTCTCGCCGAGGCGCTCGCGCATCTCCGTGAGCTGGGTGACGCCGTCGGCCGCCGGCAGCGGCAGATGCCGGGCGGGCGCGAAGTCCACGTCGTCGTCGAGGAGATCGATCACGGGCACGGAACGCGCCAGCCCCGGCTGCTCGGGAAGCGTGCCGTCCCGGTCGAACGGCCGCCAGGCGTGCATCACCGCGTCGCGCACTCCCCGCCAGTCCGGTCCGCCGCGCCCGTCGGCGGCGAACCGCCCCGTGTCCACGAGCAGCACCTCGGGCTGCGCGGGCGCCTTCTCGGGCCGGCGCAGCACCCATAGGTGGAGCGGGATGTTGTACGGCGGGGCCGCGCCCACCGGCAGCGCGACGACGGCCCGCAACGCGCCGCGGCGCAGCAGGTCGGCGCGGATACGGCGGCCCGAGCGCCGGGAGGCGACGGCGGGCGGCATCAGCAGGACGGCCGTACCGCCGTCCCGGAGCCGGGCGAGCGCGTGCTGCACCCAGGCCAGCTCGGACTCGGTGCGCGCGGGGAAGCCGTACTCCCAGCGCGGGTCGTACGCCAGTTCGTCGTGCCCCCAGTTGCGCTCGTTGAACGGGGGATGGCACAGGACGGCGTCGGCGCGCAGGTCGGGGTGGGCGTCGGCGCGCAGGGCGTCCCCGGCGGCGGCCCGGACGGTGGCCCTGCCGTGCAGCGCGAGGCGGAGCGCGGTGAGCGCGGCGAGGTCGGGGGCGTTGTCCTGGGCGTACACCTGCTGGCCGGGGCGGGCTTCGACGGCTCGCAACAGGGTGCCGGCGCCGCAGGCGGGGTCGAGGACGGTGCGGGCGGGTCCGGTCAGCTCGGCCATGAGGCGGGCCAGGTCGACCGGGGTGAGCGTGTACTGGCGGGGGTTGGCGTCGAGGTGGCGGCCGAGCAGGAACTCGAACGCCTGCCGGGCGCCCACGTCGGCGGCCAGCTCGGCGGCGCCGCGGAGGAGGGGGGCAGAGGGGAGGAGGTCGGGGCCGGTGGGGGTGTGAACGGACGGGGCCGGGACGGACCAGCCGGTCCGGGGAGCCTCTACGGAAACGGGCGGCACTGGGTTCACAGTGGGCCGGGAGTTCACAGCTTCCGCCCCGCGCCCCGCCGCTCCCGTGTGAACGCGGTCGCCGCCGAACCGGGGCACGATCACCTGCTCCAGCGCACCCGGCAGCAGCGCGGCGAGCCGTTCGTCGGAGCCGCCGCTCACCTCCAGCCACACCGTGGGCCGGTCGTGGATGAGCAGCAGCACGCAGCCTGCGTGGGTGAGCGCGGTGACCGGGCCTCCGGGATGCCCGGCGACCTGCTGCCAGACGCGTTCGCGCAGAGGAACCTCGGCGAGTTTGCCCTGCTTGCGGAGCCATGCCTCGACCTCGGCCAGCGGGAAGGCGGGGCTGGTCTCGGTGCCGCCGACGGGCTTGGGGAAGTCGGCGTGACGGCGGCGCCAGTTGCTGACGGCGGCGCGTCCCACGCCGGCGAGCCGGGCGATCCCGGCGGCGGTCACCTCTGTGGCGTTGTCCTGCACGCGCCTGGCTCCCCTCGTCCCGTGTGCTGCCTGTGCGCCGAGCATAGCGGCGAGCGCGTACTCGAAGCCTTCACAGCCGTGTACTGACCTTGACGCGTGAATCGTGTTGACTCGGTTCACAGGCTCTGATCTTATTGACGCACCGAACGGGCGGCCCGCCGAGCGAGCACGCAACGGAGCCCGCCTTCAACCCCCGCCATGCCTCCAAGGAGCCCTCATGCGCCGCACCGCCATCGCCGCCCTCTGCCTCATCACCGCCACCGCCCTCGGCGCCACCGGCTGCCTGTCGAGCGAGGGCAAGGCCGACAAGTCGAGCAAGTCCGGCAAGACCAGCAGCCCAAGCACTTCCGGCAAGTCCAAGAAGTCCGCGAAGTCCGGGTCCGACGAGCCCTTCCCCGGCCTCACCGGCGGCCAGATCGCCAACCGTGCCGTCGAGGCCACGACCGGCGCCTCCTCGCTGCGCGTGACGGGCGACGTCCCCGACGAGGCGAGCGGTGGCACGATCGGGCTGGACATGGCCCTCAACAAGCAGAACGAGTGCGCAGGCACCCTGAGCATGGACGGCGGCAAGGCCGACCTGATCAAGACCGGCGACACGATCTACCTGCGGTACGACGAGGCCTTCCTGCGCGCGCAGGGCGAGGGCCAGGACGAGGCGGAGACCGACGCGGTGGTCGACCTGCTGGCCGGGAAGTGGGCGAAGACCTCCGCGACGGGCGACGACGCCGCCGAGATGACCGCCTTCTGCGACCTGAACACCCTGCTCGGCGGCGCCGAGGACGTGCACTCCGCCGCCGAGCGCGGTGAGACCACCACCGTCGACGGCACGCCCGCGATCACGCTGACCGAGAAGAACGGCGCCGACCGTTACACGCTGTACGTCGCCACCGAGGAGGAGCCCTATCTGCTGCGCGTCGACAGCACCTCCACCGCCGACCCGAGCACTCTCGCCTTCCGCGACTACGAGAAGCCGGTCCCGGCCCGCGAGCCCGCGGGCGAGATCATCGACCTGGACGACCTCGCCGCCTGAGACGCGCCGTCACAGCCGGTGGCGCATCCACACGTTCGGCTCGACGTACACCGCGTACCCCCGCTCCGGCTCGCACCGTACCGGCGCCAGCGCCCCCGGCACCTCCACCTCGCCGGCGGCGTCGAAGGGCAGCCCGGTCCAGCCGCGCCAGTCCTCCAGCGAGGCGGTCACGGTCATCGACGCCGGCGCGACCGAGTCCAGGGTGGCGCCGGCGCGGGCGTGGACGCGCAGCCAGGGGTCGTACGGCAGCCCGTCGGGGCGCAGCCGGCGCGCGTACTCCTCCATGGGGGTGCGGGGTTCCAGGTGCTTGGCGCTGGGCCGCACCGGGGCGACGACCTCGCGGAAACCGAGGGCCCGGGCATTGTCGCGCAGGGCGGTGAGCATCAGGGCGGACAGGCCGCGCCCCTGGGCGTGCGGGGCGACGACGACGGAGATGGCGCTGACGGTGTCGGGCCGGACACCGCGGCGCAGGTCGGAGAAGGCCCAGACGAGGACCTGGTCCCAGCCCCGTGCGGGGAGTCCGCCGCGGCCGTCGGCGCCGAGGGCGAAGGGGACGCTGTAGGCGTGGGCGACGACGTCGCCGTTCTCGTCCTCGGCGAACAGCACGTACTGCGGGAGTTCGGTGGCGATCCGGCCGTAGTGCGCGTTGCCGACGAGGTCGTTGACGACGAACGGCGGCCAGCTGTCGGCCATGCCGGTCACCCGCTCCAGCGCCTCGGGCCGCTCGGCCAGGCTCGCCACCGTCACGCCGGTCACGCCGGACACCCCAACCACCTCAGTCACACCCATACCCCGGTCATGCCGGACACCCCGGCTCACGCGGCCAAGGTAGGCGGCTCGCCCGCGCTCCGCGACCGAATAGCCGGCACGACCGGCCCGCCCGCGCTCAGTCCGCCCGGAACCGCGACGGCGCCTTCGTCGGCGAGCCCCCGTCTGGCAGCCGCTGCCCGGGACAGCCGGACAGCACCCTGGTCATCGCGGCCTTCTCGGCGGCGGTGACCCAGAGCCCGTACTTCTTCTTCACGGCGACCTGCGTGGCGACGTACCGGCACCGGTACGACTTGTTCGGCGGCAGCCAGGTCGCCGTGTCGCCGTCGCCCTTGGACCGGTTGGCGCCCGCGTCGACGGCGACGAGGTTGAGGGGGTCGTTGGCGAAGGCGATGCGCTTGCTCGGCTCCCACTGCCCGGCGCCCTTCTGCCAGGCGTCGGACAGTGCGACGACATGGTCGATGTCCACGCGGCTGCGCCCCCGCACGAAGGCGACGTCCTTGCCGGTGTACGGGTCGGGGTCCAGGGTGCCGGAGGACACCTCGCACTCCTCGCCGTCGCCGAACTCGACGTCGTCGAGGTCGCGGCGGAGTATGTCGTCGCGGGTTCCGCAGCTGTTGGAGTCGGTGTCGGCCCACGGGCTGCCGAAGCGGTCCCGGTCGTAGCCGGTCTTCGGGGCGCGCCCCTTCACGGGCAGGACCCGGGCCGCCGCGAGGGCCGCTCCCCCGCTCCCGGGACTCTGCGTCCCCTCCGGTCCGCCGAAGCCGGTGGTCCCCTCCGTGCAGCCGGCCGCCACGACCAGCGCCGCCGTCACCGCGGCGACCGCCGTCCCGCCCCTGAGACGCCTCACGCCGCGTCCTCCCTCACACCGTCCCGCCGGCCCGTCCGGCTGCCGCCACCGTAGCCGCCGAGAGGTCCAGACCACACTGGGGCGAAATCGGCATTCCCCCCACATCCGGCGTATCGTCGGTGGAGGATCACCTCCGGAAGGAGCTGCGCATGGGCATCTTCGACAAGCTGAAGGGCAAGATGACGCCGGACAGGACCAGGAAGCTGTCCGACGCCGCGGAGAAGCAGGTCAACCAGAGGACCGGCAACAAGTACCAGGACCAGGTCGACACCGCCCAGCAGAAGATCGAGGGGCGGTACGGCGTGGACCGCGACAAGCCCGATCAGCAGCAGTAAGGCCGGAGAACGAAGCTCCGCGCACGACGAAGCCGCCCGCACGGCCGGTCCGTGACGGGCGGCTTCCGTTCGCCCACGACGACAGCCGGATCCGCGCCCGCGCCCAGGCCACCGCCACGGACGCCCGCGTCCACGCCCCCAGCAGGGACGCCGGCGCCCGCGCCCCCAGCAGGGACGCCGCGCCCGCGTCTACGACCCCGGCACGGACGTCAGGAACTCCCCCACCCAGCCCAGCAGTTCCCGCCCGACCAGCGGCTTGCCGCCGACCTTCGCGGTCTTCGGGCGCGGTACGAGGACCTGGTGCGCCGCCGGTTTGATCACCGAGCCCGGGTACAGCCGCTTCAGCCGCAGCTCCTGCGACTCGCGCAACTCCACCGGCGCGAACCGGATGTTGCTGCCCTGGAGCACGACCTCGCCGACGCCGCAGGCCCGCGCCAGCATCCGCAGCCCGGCCACCAGCAGCAGGTTCTCCACGGGCTCGGGCAGCTTGCCGTAGCGGTCGACGAGTTCCTCGCGTACGGCCCTGATGTCCTCCTCGGAGTTGGCGGAGGCGATGGAGCGGTAGGCCTGCAGCCGCAGCCGCTCGCCCGGCGCGTAGTCGTGCGGGACGTGCGCGTCGACCGGCAGCTCGATCTTGACCTCGAGCGGCGGCTCCTCCTCGATCTCCCCCGTCTCCAGCTGGCGCCGGTAGTCCGCGACCGCCTCGCCGACCATCCGCACGTACAGGTCGAAGCCGACGCCCGCGATGTGGCCGGACTGCTCGCCGCCGAGGAGGTTGCCGGCGCCGCGGATCTCCAGGTCCTTCATGGCGACGTACATGCCCGCGCCCATCTCGGTGTGCTGGGCGATGGTCGCCAGCCGTTCGTGGGCGGTCTCGGTCAGCGGCTTCTCCGGCGGGTACAGGAAGTACGCGTACCCGCGCTCGCGGCCCCGGCCCACGCGGCCGCGCAGCTGGTGCAGCTGGGACAGGCCGAAGGTGTCGCCGCGCTCCACGATCAGGGTGTTGGCGTTGGAGATGTCGATGCCGGACTCGACGATCGTCGTGGAGACGAGGACGTCGAACCGCTTCTCCCAGAAGTCGACCACGACCTGCTCCTGCGCCGACTCGGACATCTGGCCGTGAGCGGTGGCGATGCGCGCCTCGGGGACGATCTCGCGCAGCCGGGCCGCCGCGCGGTCGATGGACTCGACGCGGTTGTGGATGTAGAACACCTGGCCCTCGCGCAGGAGTTCGCGGCGGATCGCTGCGCCGATCTGCTTCTCCTCGTAGGGGCCGACGAAGGTGAGGACGGGGTGGCGCTCCTCCGGGGGCGTGGTGATGGTCGACATCTCGCGGATGCCGGTCACCGCCATCTCCAGGGTGCGCGGAATGGGGGTGGCGGACATCGTCAGCACGTCGACGTTGGCCCGCAGCTTCTTCAGCTGCTCCTTGTGCTCGACGCCGAAGCGCTGCTCCTCGTCCACGATGACCAGGCCGAGGTCCTTGAACCTGGTCTCCGAGGAGAACAACCGGTGCGTGCCGATGACGACGTCGACCGAGCCCTCGCGCAGGCCCTCCAGGACCGCCTTGGCCTCGGTGTCCGTCTGGAACCGGGACAGCGCCTTCACGGTGACCGGGAACTGCGCGTAGCGCTCGCTGAACGTGCCGAAGTGCTGCTGCACCAGCAGCGTCGTCGGCACCAGCACCGCCACCTGCTTGCCGTCCTGGACGGCCTTGAAGGCGGCGCGCACGGCGATCTCGGTCTTGCCGTAGCCGACGTCGCCGCAGACCAGGCGGTCCATGGGGACGGACTTCTCCATGTCCTCCTTGACCTCGGCGATGGTGGTGAGCTGGTCGGGCGTCTCCGCGTAGGGGAAGGCGTCCTCCAGCTCGCGCTGCCAGGGCGTGTCGGCGCCGAAGGCGTGCCCGGGGGCGGCCATGCGGGCGCTGTACAGCTTGATCAGGTCGGCGGCGATCTCCTTGACGGCCTTCTTGGCGCGCGCCTTGGTCTTGGTCCAGTCGGCGCCGCCGAGCCGGTGCAGGGTCGGGGCCTCGCCGCCGACGTACTTGGTGATCTGTTCCAGCTGGTCGGTGGGGATGTAGAGGCGGTCGCCCGGCTGGCCGCGCTTGGCGGGGGCGTACTCCACGACGAGGTACTCGCGGGTGGCGCCCTGCACGGTGCGCTGGACCATCTCGATGTAGCGGCCGACGCCGTGCTGCTCGTGGACGATGTAGTCGCCCGCCTCCAGGGTGAGCGGGTCGATGGTCTTGCGGCGGCGGGCGGGCATCCGGGCGCCCTCGCGGCCGGCGGCGCGCTGGCCGGACAGGTCGGTCTCGGTCAGGACCGCCAGTTTGAGCGCCGGGTCGACGAAGCCGTGCTCGATGGAGCCGCACGCCACGTGGACGACGGACGGGGTGATCTCGCGCAGGTCGGCGTCGAGGCGCGCGGCGACGCCCTCGCCGCCGAGGACCTCGACGGTGCGGGCGGCCGGGCCGTGGGCCTCGGTGACGAAGACGGTGCGCCAGCCGTCGGCGAGCCAGCCCTTGGTGTCGGCGAGCGCCTTGGCGGTGTCGCCGCGGTAGGTGTCGGGGGCGTGCATGCCGAGCTTGAGGGTGTCGGCGTCCAGCTCGGCGTCGGCGGCGAACGGCGACACCGACCACCACATCATGTCCAGCTCGCGGGCGCGTTCGCGGACGTCGGCGATGGACCACAGGGAGGCCGCGCCGACGTCGATGGGCGCCTCGCCCCCGCCGGCGGTGGCCGCCCAGGACGCCTGGAGGAACTCCTGCGAGGTCGCCACCAGGTCGGCGGCCCTCGTGCGCACCCGCTCCGGGTCGCAGACGACGGCCATGGAGCCCTTGGGCAGCACGTCGAGCAGCAGCTCCATGTCGTCGACCAGGACGGGCGCGAGGGACTCCATGCCCTCGACGGCGATGCCCTCGGCGATCTTGCCGAGGAGTTCGCCGAGTTCGGGGTGGGCCTCGGCGAGGGCGGCGGCGCGCTCGCGGACCTGGTCGGTGAGGAGCAGCTCGCGGCAGGGCGGCGCCCACAGGCCGTGCTCGGCGACCTCCAGGGAGCGCTGGTCGGCGACCTTGAAGTAGCGGATCTCCTCGACGTCGTCGCCCCAGAACTCGATGCGCAGGGGGTGTTCCTCGGTGGGCGGGAACACGTCGAGGATGCCGCCCCGTACGGCGAACTCGCCGCGCTTCTCGACCAGTTCGACGCGTGCGTACGCGGCGGCGGCGAGTGCCTCGACGATCCGGTTCAGATCGGCGGTCTGCCCGGCGCGCAGCGCGACCGGCTCCAGGTCGCCCAGGCCCTTGACCTGCGGCTGGAGCACGGACCGTACGGGTGCGACGACGACGGAGACGGGGCCGGTCTCGGGGTCGTCGGGGCGGGGGTGGGCCAGGCGGCGCAGCACGGCGAGCCGGCGGCCGACGGTGTCGCTGCGGGGGCTGAGCCGCTCGTGCGGCAGCGTCTCCCAGGAGGGGTACTCCACGACGCCCTCCGGCGGCAGCAGCGACCGCAGGGCCGCCGCGAGGTCCTCGGCCTCGCGGCCGGTGGCCGTCACCGCCAGCACCGGGCGGCCGCTCTCACGGGCCAGCGCGGCGACGGCGAGGGGGCGGGCCGCCTGGGGGCCGACCAGATCGAGGTGCATCCGGTTGCCGTCGGAGGCCGCCTTGATCGCGTGTGCGAGGGCGGTGTCCTTGACGACGGCGTCGAGCAGACCGTGCAGGCTCATGAAGGGGCTTTCCGTCCTGGGCCGGGGTGTTCCGGGCCGAGATGCCGGGGGCAACGCGAAGGACCCGACGCGCGGGGCGGGCCGGGGTGTCTCCAGGGTACGTCGCCCTCGCGCCGATCACCCGGCGCACTGCGTGGGCCGGGCCCGGCGGACTTCTCCGCCGGGCCCGGCCTTCCTCCGCAACCCCCGTATGCGGTGGCTCGGATTCCCCGTGTCCCACTCCCCCTCTTGTACTGCGCCGCGGGGCCCCAATCTGTTGCTCTCGAGCCCGGATCCGTTGCTCTCGAGCCCGGATCCGTTGCTCTCGGGCCCTAATCCGTTGCTATGGCGTTCAGGACGTTCATCCGGCCGGCCCGGAAGGCCGGGATGAGGGCGGCGAACAGGCCCACGAAGGCCGAGGCGACGAAGACTCCGCCGATGGTGGGCCAGGGGATCTCCAGGACGGTCAGACCCTCCAGAGCCAGCAGCTGCTGGGCGGTGGCGCCCCAGCCCATGCCCAGTCCGAGCCCCAGCAGGGCGCCGAAGAGGGCGATGACGACCGACTCCAGGCGGATCATGCGGCGCAGTTGCCGGCGCGAGAGGCCGATGGCCCGCATCAGGCCTATCTCCCGGGTCCGCTCCACCACCGACAGGGCGAGGGTGTTCACGACGCCGAGCACCGCGACGATGATCGCGAGGGCCAGCAGGCCGTAGATCATGTTGAGGAGCTGGCCGATCTGGTCCTTGAGGGCTTCCTTGTAGTCGGTCTGGTCGCGGACCGTGTACTGCGGGTAGTCGTGCAGCGCGGACTTCAGGGCCTTGTAGGCGGCGTCCTGCTGTCCTTCCTTCGCCGCGGCGAAGACCATGATGTCCAGCGGCATCTTCTCGGCCGGGACGTGCTCGGCGACCGTGGTGATGGACGCGTACATCGCGCCCTTGTCGATGACCACCTCGTCGCTGGTGATGGCGCGGACGGTGAGGGTGGCGGTGCCTCCGTCGCGGAAGTGGACCTTCACCTTGGAGCCGACGGTCAGTCCGTGCTCCTCGGCGAAGCCCTCGAAGACGGACATCGAGTTCGGCCCGTAGGCGTCGGCGAGGTCGCCGGCGACGGTCTCGGTGCGCACGTCCTCGGCGTAGGTCGGGTCGGCGGCGTTGATCGTCTCGTTCTTGGAGACCTTGCCGTCGGGCGTGACGAGGTCGGCCTCGAGAACCTTGTACTCGGTGACCCGGTCGAGACCGGGCGTCTCCTTGACGGCGGCGACCGCCTGCGGGGTGATCAGCTGTCCGCTGTCGGACTGGATGATGAAGTCGGTGCCGACGGATTTGTCGAGCTGGTCCGTGGCCGAGGCGACCATGGAGGAGCCGACCACCGACAGGCAGGCGACGAGCGCCAGACCGATCATCAGGGCGGCGCCGGTGGCGCCGGTGCGGCGCGGGTTGCGCAGCGCGTTGCGCTCGGCCATCCGGCCCACCGGGCCGAAGACCCGCAGCACGAGCGCGCCCAGCACCCGGACCACGCCCGCGGCCAGCACCGGCCCGATCACCACGAACCCGATCAGGCTCAGCACCACGCCCAGGCCCAGCCACAGCGACCCGTCGCTCGCCGTGTCGGCGGCGCCCGCCAGGTACAGCGCGCCCGCGCCGACGCCGGTGAGGACGATGCCGAGCACCGCGCGGATCCGGCCGGCCCGGGCGTCGGCGGGCGCACCGGCGTCGCGCAGGGCGGCCATCGGGGAGACCTTGCCGGCGCGGCGGGCGGGCAGGTAGGCGGCGAGGACGGTGACGACCACGCCGAGGACCATGCCGATCACCGGCGTCGTCCAGGCGATCGTCAGATCGTCGGTGGACAGCTTCATGCCGGTCATGCTCATGAGCTTCATCAGCCCGACGGCGATGCCGACGCCCGCGCCCACTCCGAGCAGCGCCCCGAAGAAGCCGAGCAGCAGGGCCTCCACCAGCACCGACCGGTTGACCTGCTTGCGGCTGGAGCCGATGGCCCGCATCAGCCCGATCTCGCGGGTGCGCTGGGCGACCAGCATGGAGAAGGTGTTGATGATCAGGAAGACGCCGACCAGGAAGGCGATCCCGGCGAAGCCGAGCATGGCGTACTTGATGACGCCCATGAACTCGCCGATCTGCTCGGCGTTGGCGTCGGCGACCTCCTGGGCGGTCTGCACCTTGTAGCCGCCGCCGAGCGCGGCGACGACGTTGCGCTTGAGGGCCGCGTCGCTGAAGCCGGCCTCGGCGGTGACGTTGATGTTGGTGAAGACGTCGCTCTCGCCGACGAGGGTCTTCTGGGCGGTGGCGACGTCCAGGTAGAAGATCGCGGCGCCGGGGTTGGTGACGGTGAAGTCGGCGATGCCGGAGATCTTCGCGGTGTGCGTGCCGACCACGGTGATCACGGCGATCTCGTCGCCGAGCTTGAGGTCGTGCTTGTCGGCGGTGTCCCCGTCCACCATCACCTGGTCGGCGCCCTTCGGCGCGGCTCCCTCGGTGATCTTCATGGTGCGGGCCTCGTTGGCGTTCCAGCCGCCGACGATGGTGGGGGCGCCGCTGGTGGGCGACAGACTGTCCTTGTCGGCGTCCACCACGGTCACCGAGGTGGAGAAGACGGTCCCCTCGGCCGACTTGACGCCCTCCGTCGCCCGCACCTCGTCCACGACGGAGGCCGGCAGCACCGGCGGCCTGCCGGTGTCGGAGGTGGTCTCCCCGGTGTCCGAGGAGCCCTTGGCGCTGACCGTGACGTCGGAGGAGGTGGCGGTGAACAGCTTGTCGAACGTCGTCGTCATGGTGTCGGTGAAGACCAGCGTGCCGGTCACGAAGCCCACCGACAGCAGCACGGCCACCGCCGACAGCGCCATGCGCCCCTTGTGCGCGAAGAAGTTGCGCATCGAGGTCTTGAGCACGGTCATGACGTGCGCCCCCGGGCGTCGAAGTCCTTCATGCGGTCCAGGACGGCCTCGGCGGTCGGCTTGAACATCTCGTCCACGATCCGGCCGTCGGCCAGGTAGAGCACACGGTCGGCGTAGGAGGCGGCGACCGGGTCGTGCGTGACCATCACGATCGTCTGGCCCAGTTCGTCCACCGACTTGCGCAGGAAGCCCAGCACCTCGGCGCCGGCGCGGGAGTCGAGGTTTCCGGTCGGTTCGTCCCCGAAGATGATCTCCGGGCGGGCGGCGAGCGCTCGCGCCACGGCGACGCGCTGCTGCTGGCCGCCGGACAGCTGGGTCGGCCGGTGCTTGAGCCGGCCGGCGAGCCCGACCGTCTCCACGACCCGGTCCAGCCACTCCCTGTCGGGCTTGCGCCCGGCGATGTCCATGGGCAGCGTGATGTTCTCGATGGCGTTCAGCGTCGGCAGCAGGTTGTACGCCTGGAAGATGAACCCGATCCGGTCCCGGCGCAGCTGCGTCAGCTTCTTGTCCTTCAGACCGGTGATCTCCGTCTCGTCCAGGTAGATCTGGCCGCTGGTGACGGTGTCCAGCCCGGCGAGGCAGTGCATCAGCGTGGACTTGCCGGACCCCGAGGGGCCCATGATCGCGGTGAACTGGCCGCGGGATATGTCCACGTCGACGTGGTCGAGGGCGACGACGCGGGTCTCCCCGGCCCCGTACGCCTTGACGACCTGCCGCGCCCGCGCGGCAACGGCCGTACGCCCTCCAGTGCCCCCGTGCCTGGGAATGGTTACAGCCGATGTCACGGTAACTCTCCTATGTCTGTATGAAGTCGAAGCGTGCGTAGAACGTGCGAGTACGGTCGGTGCGAGACGTGCTGAGGTCGAGACGTGCTGAGGTGCCGGACGTGCTGACGTGCGAGATGTACTGCGGTACGAGACGTGCTGCGGTACGACCACGAGTCTGGCCCCGGCGGCGCCTCCGGTTCGATGAGGCTGAACCCCCACTTGTCCGGGGGAAAACCCCACCCCCCGGACTGCGGCAACCGCCCGTGCCCGCCCCCCTCACGGTGTAAAGCCAGGTTAAATAACGGCACTCGCCGCCTCGTCCTCCGCCGGTACGAACCCGCCCCCATCCGTAGTGCGGAGGTACCCCTAGGGGAAGCCGCTCCGAAGTCGCGCTCTGCCCCTACATGAGGTGCGAGTGGGAAGCTGTGCACCGGCAGATAGGTGCAAGGGGAAAGGAAAATCCCGTGGGCCAGGAGGACATCGGCATACGAGGGACCGCCACCGGGCGGGCGCCGGACACCGGCAGACGCGGCGCCGTCGTCGCCGCGCTCATGCTCTCCATGGGTCTGGCGGCGCTGGACTCCACCATCGTCGCCACGGCCGTACCGCAGATCGTCGGCGACCTGGGCGGCTTCTCCGTCTTCTCCTGGCTCTTCTCGGGCTATCTGCTCGCGGTCACCGTCTCGCTGCCCGTCTACGGCAAACTCTCCGACACCTTCGGCCGCAAACCCGTGCTGGTCGTCGGCGCGGCCGTCTTCCTGGCGGGCTCGCTGCTGTGCGCGCTGGCCTGGAACATGTGGGCGCTCATCGCCTTCCGCATCGTCCAGGGCCTGGGCGGCGGGGCCCTCCAGGGCACCGTCCAGACCCTGGCCGCCGACCTGTACCCGCTCAAGGAACGCCCGAAGATCCAGGCCAAGCTCTCCACGGTGTGGGCGGTGTCGGCGGTCGCCGGGCCCGCGGTGGGCGGTCTGCTCGCCGGATACGCCGACTGGCGCTGGATCTTCCTGGTCAACCTGCCCGTCGGCGGGGCCGCGCTGTGGCTGATCGTCCGTCACCTGCACGAGCCCGAGCGGGAGTCCGTGCCGCGGGCGCGGGTCGACTGGGCGGGCGCGGTCGCCGTGTTCGCCTGCGGCGGCGTCCTGCTCACCGCCCTGGTCCAGGGCGGCGTGGCCTGGCCCTGGCTGTCGGCCCCGTCCCTCGGCCTGTTCGGCGCCGGACTGGCCCTGGTCGTGGTCGTCGTGGTGGTCGAACGCCGGGCCGCCGAGCCGATCATTCCGGGCTGGGTGTGGCGTCGGCGCACCATCGCCGCGGTCAACCTGGCCCTCGGCGCGCTGGGCCTGCTCATGGTCGCGCCCACCGTCTTCCTGCCGACGTACGCCCAGTCCGTCCTCGGCCTCGGCCCGGTCGCCGCGGGCTTCGTCCTCTCCGTGTGGACGCTGTCCTGGCCCATCTCCGCCGCGCACAGCCAGCACGTCTACCGCAGGATCGGCTTCCGCAACTCCGCCATGCTCGGCATCGGCCTGGCCACCCTGATCCTCCTCGCCTTCCCGCTCCTGCCGTATCCGGGCGAGGCCTGGCAGCCTGCGCTGCTGATGCTGCTGCTGGGGGCGGCGCTGGGCCTGTTCCAGCTTCCGCTCATCGTCGGCGTGCAGGCCACGGTGGGCTGGGCGGAACGGGGTACGGCGACGGCGTCGGTGCTGTTCTGCCGGCAGACCGGTCAGACGCTGGGCGCGGCCCTCTTCGGGGCCGTCGCCAACGGTGTGCTGGCCTCCCGGGTCGGCGACGCGGCGAACCTGGACGCCATCGCCCACGGCCTGGAAACCGGCGCCGCCTCGGAAACGACCCGCAGAGCCATCGCGGACGCGGTCCACGCCGTCTATCTGGGAGCGGCGGGAGCGGCGGCCCTCGCCTTCCTCGCCCTCCTGCTGCTGGCGCCGCGACGGTTCCCGGTCCTCAAGGACTGAACGGCCTTCGGACCGAACTGCCCTCGGGCCGTCGGTCCTCGGTCCTCGGGCCGAACGGTCCCCGGGCCGAGGGCCGAGGACCGACGGCCCGAGGTTCCAGGCGGCGCGGACAGCCGACCGTTCGGCCCACCCCTCCCAGGACACACCCCGTCCTCACCGCCTGCCCCACCCAGCGACCCGACGCCCGACCGCCTGCCCCCGGATCCGCACCGTCGCCACCGCCACAGGCACCGCACCGAACCGTGGCCGGCCACCGCCTGCCGGGGCGGCCGGGGCAGGCGGGGTCGGCGAGGTGGCCGGGGCGGCTGGGGCCGGCGGGCTCAGCGAGGCGAGCAGGGCGTCGTAGCGGCCGGCGATCACCGCCGGGTCGAAGCGCCGGGACGCGTGCGTTCGCGCGGCCTCGCCCATGCGGGCGCGCAGGCCGCGGTCGGCCATGAGCAGGCGCAGGGAGCGGGCGAAGGCGTCCACGTCGTCGCGGGGGACGAGCAGTCCGTCGATGCCGTGCCGGAGGATCTCCCGCGGCCCCAGGGGACAGTCGGTGCTGACGACCGGTAGCCCGCAGCGCATCGCCTCGACGATCGTCATGCCGAACGACTCACGCGCCGAGGTGACCGCGGCGACGGAGCCCCTGGCCCACTCCCGCTCCAGCGGCGTCACCAGCCCCGCCAACTCGGCCCTGCCACGCAGCCCGTGCCGGTCGATGCGGTCGGCGACGGCCCGGCGCTCGGGTCCGTCGCCGTAGATCCGCAGGGTCCAGCCGGGAAAGTCGCCGGCCACTCGGGCGAAGGCGTCGACCAGCATCGGGAACCGCTTGACGCGGGTCAGCCGGCCCGCGGCGACGATCGTGGTGGCGCCGGCGTCGGCGTAGGGGCCGCCGGGGTCGGGGACGCCGTTGGGGATGGCCAGGATGCGCAGGCCGGGGACGCGCAGGCCGGTCCGGTGGGCGCGGGCGTCGGCCTCTGTCGTGGTGACGAGGGCGTGCAGGGCGCCGTAGTGACGCTGGAGCGTGCGCCGGAGCGCGTGCGGATGCGAGTCGTGGGTGAGGTGCTCCTGGCCGATGCGCAGGGCGCGCGCGGGCCCGAACCCGGCCAGGAGGACGTTGAGTCCGGTGCGGGTGGTCACGACGGCGTCGGCGTCCGTGGCGCCCAGCCACTCGACGATCCGCCGCTCCGCCAGCCGGTGGTACTGCGGGGCACGGCTGTCCCCGCGCGGGAAGCGACCGCCGAGCAGCCCGTACTCCGGGTGGGCGCGGTCGGCCGAGCCGTCCCGCCGGTCGACCAGGGCGCGCAGGCGCAGCGCCGGGTCGACGGCGAACCACGGTTCGGCGCGGTGCCGGAAGACCGAGACCAGCTCCACCTCGTGGCGGGGCGCGAGGGCGGCGGCCAGGTTCAGCGTGGTGCGGGTCGTGCCGCCGACGGCGTAGGCGTTGTGCAGCAGGAAGGCGATGCGCATGAGGAACGGGTTCCTCGCCGGCGCACAGAAAGCGCATACCGACCGGCCGGTTTGACAACTGTGAACGGGAAGCGGGTGGAGTCGGCCACGGGGAAGGCGGAGACGGGCGAGCCGGAGATTGAGGTTGGTGCCCGGCATGAGGGCACCACCACCGGCATCGTCACCGTCCCCCTCGGCTTCGCCTCCGGCTGGCTCGGCACCCTGCTGTCCGGCCGCCGCGCGTCGGACGAACAGCGCAGGCAGCGGAGGTCTCGGCCGCCCAGGACCGAGGCCGCGTGCAGAGACCGGCGGGCCGGCGGACCGGCGGACGACCGTAGTCGTCATTCGACCGGCGTACGACGCCGGGTCAGCTCCTCGATCCGGTTCCGCGCGGCGTCCATCTGCGCCTGTACGGCGTCCCAGCGCTCCCCGTGTTCGCGCAGCACCCGCTCGGTCTCGCGGGCGATGCCGTCCGCCGTCAGCCGGGCCTCCGCGATGATCTCCGCGGCACGGGCACGGGCCTCCTCCTGCCGGCGCCGGGCTCCCCGCTCGGCGTCGGCCAGCGCCCGCTCCGCCTCCGCCAGCGCCTGCTCGGCCCGCGCGATCCGCCCGGCGTTGCTCGCGTCCAGCGCCGCCGCGCTCTCCCCCGCCTCCCGCTCCACCTCCGCCCAGCGCTCGGCATGCTCCCGCTCCTGCCCGGTCACCAGCGCCTCGGTCCGCTGCCGCACCTCGCGCAGCACGACGAGTCGGCGCGCACGCTCCTCCTTCAGCGCGCGCCGGGCGGCGACCCGGATCTCGTCGGCCTCGGCGCGCGCCGCCTCCAGCCGTTCGCGCACCCGCGCGTCGGCCTCCGCGAGGAGCGCGTCCGCCTCCTCCCGCGCCACCCGGCGCACCTCCTCGGCCCGCTCCCGCGCCCGCGCCACACACTCCCGGGCCGCGAGCCGCGCACGCTCGCGCACGGACTCCGCCTCCTCGCACGCGAACCGGAACACACGCTGCGCGCCCTCCCCCAGCGTCTCGTACGTCTGCGGCGCGAGCCCCGCCACCGTCTCCCGCAGTTCCTCCAGCCCCTCCTCCATCTCCCGCGCCAGCACCGTGAGGCGGGCGGCACGCTCCCAGGCGGCATCGCGTTCGCCGGAGAGCGCCGAGGCGAACGCATCGGCCTGGTCGGGGCGGTAGCCGCGCCCCCGGACGGTCACGAAGCCGTGGGGTGACACCGGTGCGCTGCTCATTCCGAGACCTCTCGAATGATGCGGGTATGACTTTTTCGCTGCGGTTGCGCACATCTTGGTGGACCAGCAGGAAATGTTCATAATGCGACACTCCGGGCATCGCGCGCGCCACACCCCGCAGCCCGCCCTTCACACGCCGCGCACACCCCGCGCGCACCGCACCCCGCACCCCATACGCCGCGCACGGCGAAGGGGGCGTGCCCGGTCGTCGTCCGACCGGGCACGCCCCCTTCGCTCGCGCACCCCCGCAGGTGTCAGAACCTCACAGCAGGCCGTCCCACATCTGCTCCAGGAGCACCGACCACCAGCTCTCCGGCGACCCCAGCGCCGCCGGGTCCAGCGCGGCCAGCTGTGCCTGGAAGTCGACGGTCCAGCGGCCCGCCTGCTCCTGGTTCAGCCCGAACCTCAGCCGCCACATCCGGCCCAACAGGGCCAAGCACCGCGCGAACTCCGGCAGGCCGGTGTTCACGAACTGCGGCGGCACCGGCGATCCGCCCGGCCCGGCCTCCACCGGCACCGCGACGATGTGCGCGGTCCCGTACTGCACACAGATGGCCTTGCCGAAATCGCTGCCCATGACGAGGTACGAGCCCGCGTCCGGCGCCGGCTGCACCCCGCGCTCCGCCGCCAGCTCCGCCAGCGTCGGCACCGGCCGCCCCGGCTGGGCCTGCGCCCAGAAGAACGGCCCCATGTCCAGCGGCAGCCCCGCCACGACCAGCGTGTGCGCGACGACCGGCGGCACGCCCTGCCGGGACACCGCAGGCTGCTCGAACCGGAACACCCCCGGCCCGAACGCCCCCGCCAGCTCCTGCGCCACGCCCTCCGGCGGAATCGGCGGCGCAGGCGGCACCGGCGGCAACGGCGCACGCACCGGCGCGGGGCGCGCGGGACCGTCGGCCACCTGGTGCAGTTCACCCTGGTGGGCGAGGAGCTGCCGCATGCCCTGCTGACGGCTCGCGTGATCCGTGCCGTAGGGGGCGATGCTCGTGATGCGGGCCTGCGGCCACTGCTCACGGATCATCCGCGCGCAGTAGGCGCCCGGCAGCTGGCAGGACTCCAGCTCGGTGTGCAGCTCCAGGACCTGGTCCGGCGGCACGTTCATGGCGCGCAGCTCGTGGAAGATCTGCCACTCCGGATGCGGCATGCCCGGCGCGGAACGCCGGATCAGCTGCTGCTCGGAGCCGTCCTGCGCCCGGTAGCGCAGGACCGCCTGGTAGCCGGGGCCGACCGTGGGCACGCCGGCCTGCTGCGGATAGCCGTACGCACCCGGCGGCGGCACGGCGCCGGGCGGGCCGGGCGGCACGGGCTGCGGCGGCGTGTGGTGCATCGGCTGCGGCGGGGTGTGCGCGCCGCCCGGACCGGGCATGCCGGGCACACCGGGAGCCGGCGGAGGCGGGGGCACGCCGGGGCCGCCGACCGCGGGACCGGCCAGCATCGTCTCGGCGTGGTGCACCGCACCGCGCGCACCCCCGGCCGAGCCGTGCACGCCGGGCGCACCCGGCGGATGCGGAGCCCCGCCCGTCGAGGGGTCGGCCAGCATCGTCGCCGCGTGATGAACACCGCCGGGGGGCGTACCACCAGGGGCGCCCGGAGCACCCGGAGCCGCAGGCGCGCCCGGAGCACCCGGAGCCGCAGGCGCGCCCGGGGTCCCCGGAGCACCGGGAGGCGCGGGCGGCGGCACGGGACCCGGACCGTCCGGTCCGAGGGACGACACCATCTGCGTCGGGACATACGCGCCCCCCGTACCACCCGGCACACCAGGCGGCGGCGTGCTCCCCGGGCGGACGCCCGGAGTGCCCGGCGCCCCCGGCGGAGGCGGAGGCGTCGCACCCACCCGGCGCGGAGGAGGCGCGGCCTTGCTGGTCGCGGCCTCGGCGATGTCCCCGGCGTCCGGCGGCACCGGCCGGCCCGGCTGAGCCGGCGGAGGCGTCGGCGTACCCGGCGCTCCGGGCGGAGGCGGCGGCGTACCCGGCGCCTGCGACGGCGGAGGCGGACTGCCCTGCGGCGCACCGGGCCCGCCCGGTCCACCCGGCATCCCCGGCGCACCCGGCACCCCAGGCGACACCGACGCACCCGGTCCACCCGGCGCCCCAGGCGGCACAGGCCCTCCCGGCCCGCCCAGCACCGGCGCCACCGCCGTCGGCGGAAGCCCACTGCCCCCGGCCATCAAAGCCGTCTGCGCCTCCGGCGGCGCCACGGGCGGCGGCGTCTCGTCGTCCGAGCCGCTCAGCGGCGGCGCGAACACCGTCGCCGGCAACGGCACCGAACGGTCCTCGCCCACCTCGGCATTGGTGTCCGTACCCGCCCACGGAGTCGCCCCCGCAGGCGTGCCCGGCGCACCCTCCTCCTGCGCCGCGGCAGCGGGCCAGGCCGCACCACCGCCGGAACCGGAACCCGAACCGGCCCCCGAGCCCGCGCCGACCCCGGAAGCCGAACCCGCACCGGCCCCGGAACCACCCGCAGAAGCCCCCACGGACTCGGGCGCGCCCCCCGACCGCGCCCCCGCCCCGTCCGTACCGTCCGTCCCGCCACTCCGCCGGTCCGGAATCCCCAACCGGTCCGCCGCCTCCTGCAGCCACTCCGGCGGACTCAACAGGAACGACGTCTGATTCAGATCCACCCGCGCCGCAGCCGGCGGCTGAGGCTCCGGGGCCGCCTCCGGACGGCCGTACTCCTCCTCGTACCGGCGGATCACCTCACCCACCGGCAACGACGGCCACAACGTGGCCTCTCCGCTGTCCCGGGCGATCACCAACCGCTGCGCGCCCCCGTCCGAACGCGGCCCGTCGGCGCGGTCCTCGGCCCACACCACGAACCCCAGCTCGAACTCCCGCACCCGCACCTCACGATGCTGGTACGCGGGCACATCACCGTTGATCCACTCCTCGGCGCGCTCCTGCGCCTGCGCGAACGTCACCATCGTCAGTCACTCCCCCCACCGGAAACCGCACCGGACACCGGCGCCACCCGCGCGAACCCGCCGTCCACCATCAGATTCGCCACCGTCTCCAGCTCCGGCGGAGACCCCGCCAACCGCGACAGGAAGACGTCGAAGTCCTCCCCGCAGGGCAGCAGCAACCGCTCCACCCGCTCCGCCGGCGACCACGCCGGATCGGCGTCCCGCACGTCGTCGTACGCGCAGAACCACACCGAACCGACCCGCTCGCCCTTCACCTTCACCGCCAGCAGACCGCCCTGCACGAACGCCACGCACAGGTAGTCCTTGGTCAGATGGTCACGCAGACACTTGTTGACGTACACCAGGTCATTGACCGCCGCCTCCTCACGCACCGTGAAGAACGGCTGATCGATCAACAGCCCCAGCTCGGCGTCCAACGCCGTACCCACCGGCGCACAACCACCCGCCGCCTTCAGGAACGACCGATACGCCCCCGGCAACCGGTAACCGAGATCCTCCTCGACCCCCAGCACCTGGGCCTCCGACACCGCCACACCCGACTTCGGCAGCCCGAAGTGCGCCGGACGCGTCTCCTGCAACGGACGCGTACCCCGCTTCGACTGATCGACGGCCGCCGTCGCGATACCGCCGTGATGCCGCAGCAACGCCTTCACCTCGACCGGCACCAGCTCAAGACGCCGGGACCCCGCAACGTGATGCCACGTCCAGCCGTGCGGCGTCGCCACCGCCGGCACCGTGTCCCACAACGCGTGCCCACTCGCCGCCAGCGCCGCGTTCGCCGACACGTAATCCGTCAGCCGCAGCTCGTCCACACCGAAACCCTCCGGCGGATCCGCGATCTCCACCGCAGCACGCGCATAGGGCGAGAAATCCGGGTAACCACGCTCGTCCACCCGCACCCCCCTCGGGTGACGCGCCGCCCGGACCGGATCCGGGAAATGCACGACCTGCCCGGCATACGCCGCGTTCGGCGGCACGGCTTGTCCCCCGGCCTGACGGCCGGGAGGCGACCCCAGCCCGAGCCGACCTGTCGTCATGGCGGTTGCCCCCTGCGGGTGTCGACTGTCTTCCCTGCGCGTTGCCCGCGCACATCGCGGTGCGCCGACAGCCTATGCGGTACCGGGAAAGCGGTCACCGGCGCAGGTCACCGCGGCCCCGACCCACCCACCGACCACCCCCGCCACCACGTCCACCCGCTGTGACCAGCCGACACGTCACCGTCACGGACCACCCGAACACGGGCGTGTCGCGCCGCCCCAGCTTCCCCACCAGCCACGGCATTTGGCACTCTGTGTCCGCCGGGGGGATGCACGGAGGGGAAAAACGATCATGAACGCGACGCAAACGGGACCGCACGCCGGCGAACCCGGCAACGCACCCGAAGGCGACCCCCGCATCGGCTGGAGCGCCACCCGAACCCCCCACGCCCCCACCCTCCGCCACCGCCGCGACGGCATACTCCCCACCGTCGCCGCCGCCCTCTCCGTCCGCGGCACCACCCTCACCGGCACCGCCGCCCGCGGCGACCACACACCAGCCCTGCACCCCCTCGTCCAGGACTTCCTCGACACCCTCACCAGCGCCGAACGCGACCGCTTCACCGGACGCTGCGCCGAGACCATCCTCATCTCCCGGCACCTCACCAACGCCGACGCCGCCCGCAGCAAACGCGCCGCCCGCAAACCCATGACCAACGGCGAAGCCCGCAAATCACTCAAACAGGCGAAACTCACCGCCCGCCGCATCCGCGAGGACGGCGACCCCCTCCACGGCAGCTTCGCCCCACCCTGCCGCGCCTGCACCGCCCTCAGCGCCCACTTCGGCGTCCGCATCGTCGACCCCACGACACCCGCCGCCTGACCGGCACCCGCCCCACACCCCCACACCACCCACCCCGAACGAACAAAGGGCAGATGCACACCGACCGCACCTCGACCACCCGCTTCGCCGTCCCCGTCGACGCCGCCCTCCGCGCCGCCGGCTGGCAACCCGGACGCTGGGACATCAAACAAGCCGAAATCTGGGCCGACACCCTCCGCGGCCACACCTCACCCGCCGGACACCGCCACGCCGTCTTCCCCGCCGCCGTCGAAGCCTGGGCCGAATTCGGCAACCTCCACATCACCCCCACCGGCCCCGGCCGCCAAATCGCCCCCGCAACCCTCCACCTCGACCCCCTCCACGGCCTCCACCTCGCCCGCACCCTCGGCGACCTCGGCCGCGCCCTCGGCACCGAAGTCAGCCCCCTCGGCGCCGAAGCCGACACCCAGGCCATACTCGCCATCGACACCGAAGGCCGCGTCTACGCCCTCGACCACACCGGCGACTGGTACCTCGGCCCCGACATCGACCACGCCCTCACCGGCCTCATCACCGGCCTCACCCCACAACGCCTCACCACCGCCTGACCACAGCCGGGCCACCCCCCAGCGGCCCACCCCCACACACGACGGCCTCCACCAAAGACCCCCGCCCCGGCTACGACGCCGGAATCACCGCCGACACCCGATAACCCCCCGCATCCGTCGGACCGCACACAAACACCCCGCCCAGCGCCAGAACCCGCTCCTTCATCCCCACCAGCCCATTGCCCCCCGACGGCAACCGGGCCGACGACGCCGACGACACCTCCGGCGGCGGCTCGTTCTCCACCTGCATCGCGATCTCCGACACCCGGTGCGCCAACCGCACATACGTCTTCGCACCCGCCGCATGCTTGTGCACGTTCGTCAGCGCCTCCTGCACCACCCGGTACGCGGTCTGCTCCACCTCCGGCGCATACGACCGCACCTCCCCCTCCACCCGCAGATCCACGACCATCCCGGCCGCCTCCGACTGCCCCACCAACTCCTCCAGCTCGGACAGACACGGCCCGTCCGACTCCTCCGCAGCACGAGAAGCCGCCACCGCCGCGGCCACCCCCACCGCAGCCAACGGAACCCCCGCCCGGTCCCGCCGGCCCGCCTCCCCGTCACCACTCCTCAGCACCCCGAGCATCTCCCGCAGCTCGGTCAGCGCCTGCCGCCCCATGTCCCCCACCAGCGCCGCATTCCGCACCGCCTTCTCCGGATCCTTCCGCGCCACCGCCTGCAACGCCGCCGCGTGCACCACCATCAGACTCACCCGGTGCGCCACCACGTCATGCATCTCCCGCGCGATCCGCGTCCGCTCCTCGCTGCGCGCCCACTCCGCACGCTCCTCCGCACGCTCCGCCAACAACTGAAGCTCCCGCTCCAGACTGTCCGCCCGCTCCCGCAAACTCTCCATCAACCGCCGCCGGGCCCCCACATACAGCCCCAGCAACAACGGCGGAGCCGTCACCCCCAACGACGCCGTGATCGAAATGAACGGCACGAACCAGTCCCCGAGCGACAACTCCCCACTCGTCATGTCCTGCTGCGCCCGCACGAACGTCACCACCAACGTGCCCAGCAGCGACATCCCCGCCAACGACCCGATGATCCGCCGCGGCAACTCCGACGCCGCCAGCGTGTACAGACCGACGACCGTGAGCAGCAACCCCATCTGCGCCGGCGCGATCGCCACCGACACCAGCACCACGGCAATCGGCCACACCCGGCGCGCCAGCAGCGTCGAACCCGCCAGCACCCCGAACGCCACACCCGCGGCCACCGGAATCCCCGCGTCCCGCGCGAACGGAATCCCCTCGGCCCCGCACTCCACCGCCGACACCAGCGCAAGACACCCGTCCAGCACCGCACTGCGCCGCCGACTCCACCACCAGGGCCCCGACCGGACCCCGGCGTCTTCTTCCCCCGACGTGGTCATGCCCCCAGCCTACGGGCGCACCGCACGCCTTTTCCGTCGACTTTCTCCGACCACCCCGCACCGGGCCCCGCAATCGAACCCCACCGAACCGCTCGATATCCCCCGAACTGATGAACCCGTCCCGTTCGACACCGGAATCGCACATTCCGCACGGACGGTATGCCCATGGCACATTCAACCGGCAAGTACGCGGACCTCGAAGCCCTGCGTGCCCAGGCCGTCGCCCTCCGCCGAGCGGGCCTCAGCCTCCGGCAGATCCGCGACGAACTGAAGATCTTCAACAACGACGTCCTCAACCAACTCGTCAAGGGCGAACCCCCACCGGCCTGGACCAAGCGCCCCCGCGCCAAGGACGACCTCCGCGAGAAGGCCCGCGAGCTACGACTCCAGGGGTGGACGTACGACCGGATCCAGGCGGAGCTGGGCTGCTCCAGGAGCTCGGTGTCCTTGTGGGTACGGGATCTGCCGAAGCCGGAACGCAAACGCACGCCGGAGGAGGCCTCGGCCATCGCTCGCCGCGGCTGGGAGGAGAAGCTGCGCATTCGCGACGAGGAGCGACGTCGAACGAAGGAAGCCGCGAAGCAGTCGATCGGAAGGCTTACGAGCCGTGAGCTGTTCCTGGTCGGCGTGGGCCTCTACTGGGCCGAGGGCGGCAAGGACAAGCCCTACAGCCGGCGGGAGACGGTCGCGTTCGTCAACAGCGACCCGAGCATGATCCGGGTCTTCCTCGCCTGGCTCGACCTGCTCGGAGTCGAGCGCGAGCGCCTCCGTTACACGGTCATGATCCATGAGACCGCCGACATCCCGGCCGCCGAACAGTACTGGGCCGACCTCGTCGGCGCCGACCGATCCGCGTTCAACAGGACGACCGTCAAGAAGCACAACCCCAAGACGGTCCGCAAGAACGTCGGCGAGTCGTACCGCGGCTGTCTGGTGATCAAAGTCCTCAAGGGGGCGGAGTTGTACCGTCGCATCGAAGGCTCTTGGTACGGCATAGTGTTGGGAGCCGCCCAGCCGGTCGACGGAATGTCCGATTAGCCGGGCTTGCACTCCCCCGTGGTGTAATCGGCAACACTATCCACTTTGGATGGATCATTCCAGGTTCGAGTCCTGGCGGGGGAGCAACTATTCGGTTCGGGTCCTGACCCACAAGGTCAGGGCCCGTACTCATGCCCCCCACAACCACCCCCGGTATCCTGCGGACGTCACCCCGCATCCCACAGCCGAAGGGCATCCCGTGAGCGCCAACCGCCCGGCAGCCGTCGTCGTACTCGCAGCGGGTGAGGGCACCCGCATGAAGTCGGCCACACCGAAGGTTCTGCACGAGATCTGCGGCCGCAGCCTGGTGGGGCATGTGCTGGCCGCCGCCGGTGAGTTGGAGCCCGAGAACCTCGTCGTCGTCGTGGGCCACGCGCGCGAGCAGGTCGCCGCGCACCTCGCCGCGATCGCGCCCGACGTGCGCACCGCCGTGCAGGCGGAGCAGAACGGCACCGGGCATGCCGTGCGGATGGGGCTGGAGGAGCTGGGCGGGGGCGTCGACGGGACGGTCGTCGTGGTGTGCGGGGACACTCCGCTGCTGACCGGGGAGACGTTGCTGGCCCTGGCGCGCACGCATGCCGAGGACGGGAACGCCGTGACGGTGCTGACGGCGGAGGTGCCGGACGCGACCGGGTACGGGCGGATCGTGCGGGACCCGGCGTCGGGTGCGGTGACGGCGATCGTGGAGCACAAGGACGCGTCCGAGGAGCAGCGGGCGGTTCGGGAGATCAATTCCGGGGTGTTCGCGTTCGACGGGCGGCTGCTGGCGGATGCGCTGGGGAAGGTGCGCAGGGACAACAGTCAGGGTGAGGAGTATCTGACGGATGTCCTGGGGATTTTGCGTGAGGCCGGGCATCGGGTGGGGGCGTCGGTGGCGGTGGATCACCGGCAGATCGTGGGGATCAACAACCGGGTGCAGTTGGCGGAGGCGCGGCGGATTCTGAATGAGCGGTTGTTGCGTGCGGCGATGCTGGACGGCGTGACGGTGGTGGATCCGGCGACGACGTGGGTGGATGTGTCGGTGTCGTTCGAGCGGGATGCGGTGGTGCATCCGGGGACGCAGTTGTTGGGTGCGACGCATCTCGGTGAGGGGTGCGAGGTGGGTCCGAACAGCCGGCTGAGGGACACGCGGGTGGGTGCGGGGGCCCGGGTGGACAATACGGTGTCGGACGGGGCGGAGGTGGGTCCGGAGGCGTCGGTGGGGCCGTATGCGTATTTGCGGCCGGGGACGCGGTTGGGGCCGAAGTCCAAGATCGGGACGTATGTGGAGACGAAGAACGCGTCCGTGGGCGAGGGTACGAAGGTGCCGCATCTGTCCTATGTCGGTGATGCCACGATCGGCGAGTACTCGAACATCGGTGCGGCCAGTGTGTTCGTGAACTACGACGGTGTGAGCAAGCATCACACGACGGTGGGGTCGCACTGCAGGACGGGTTCGGACAACATGTTTGTGGCGCCTGTCACGGTGGGGGACGGCGCGTACACGGCCGCGGGGTCCGTGATCACGAAGGATGTGCCGCCCGGTTCGTTGGCTGTGGCCCGTGGTCAGCAGCGGAATATCGAGGGTTGGGTGGCTCGTAAGCGTCCGGGGAGCGCGGCGGCGAAGGCGGCCGAGGCGGCGTCCCGGGAGCCGGGTGGCGAAGGCTGACCGGAAACAGGTGCGTCTGGGACGGCGTACCGTGATAAGTGCACACCCGCACCCCCAACCAGCTGTGACGATGTCGGTTCGTCCGGGTTCGGACGTCGTGTCGTGATCGGCTGAGACACCTCTGAGGAGAAAGTGCTGTGACCGGGATCAAGACGACCGGCGAGAAGAAGATGATGTTCTTCTCCGGCCGCGCCCACCCCGAGCTTGCCGAGGAGGTCGCCCAGCAGCTGGGTGTCGGGGTTGTCCCGACCAAGGCCTTCGATTTCGCCAATGGCGAGATCTATGTGCGGTATCAGGAGTCGGCTCGTGGGGCGGACTGTTTCCTGATTCAGAGCCACACGGCTCCGATCAACAAGTGGATCATGGAGCAGTTGATCATGATCGACGCGTTGAAGCGTGCGTCGGCCCGCTCCATCACCGTCATCGTGCCGTTCTACGGTTACGCCCGTCAGGACAAGAAGCACCGGGGTCGTGAACCGATTTCGGCGCGTTTGATCGCGGACATGATGAAGGCGGCGGGCGCGGACCGGCTGCTGACGGTGGATCTGCACACGGATCAGATCCAGGGTTTCTTCGACGGTCCGGTGGATCACCTGTTCGCGCTTCCGCTGCTGGCGGACTACGTGGGCAAGAAGGTGGACCGGGAGAAGCTGACCGTGGTGTCGCCGGACGCCGGCCGGGTGCGGGTGGCGGACCGCTGGTGCGACCGGCTGGGTGCGCCGCTGGCGATCGTGCACAAGCGGCGTGACAAGGACGTGGCGAACCAGGTGACCGTTCACGAGGTCGTGGGCGAGGTCAAGGGCCGGGTCTGTGTGCTGGTGGACGACATGATCGACACGGGCGGCACGATCTGTGCGGCGGCGGACGCGTTGTTCGCGCACGGTGCGGAGGACGTGATCGTGACGGCGACGCACGGTGTGCTGTCGGGTCCGGCGGCGGACCGGTTGAAGAACTCGCGGGTGAGTGAGTTCGTGTTCACGAACACGTTGCCGACGCCGGGTGAGCTGAGTGGTGATCTGGACAAGATCACGGTGTTGTCGATCGCGCCGACGATCGCGTCGGCGGTGCGTGAGGTGTTCGAGGACGGTTCGGTGACGAGCCTGTTCGACGAGCAGTAGGAGCGGTGGGGGTGTCGGCAAGGCCGGTGCAGTAAGGGTTCTGCAGCCTGTTCCCAAGCCCTGTCGCCTTCCCGCCCCAGCTCGCCGTGAAGATCGTTTTGGGTATGGCCTCCCCTGCCGAGTATCCTGCTGGAGTTGCTCGGCGAGGGAGGCCGTACTCGTTCCGGAACGTGTTTCCGGCGACTGCGGCGGTCCGTTATCGACGCGCTCTTCGTAGCAGGCCGTTCGTTGGCCGGGTGACCCCGTCCGTTCTACCTCTGCGAGGAGTGATCAACATGTCCGAGGTGAAGCTCGCCGTCGAGACGCGCACCGAGTTCGGCAAGGGTGCGGCCCGTCGCATCCGCCGCGCGAACAAGGTTCCCGGTGTTCTGTACGGCCACGGTTCGGACCCGCTGCACCTGACCTTCCCGGGTCACGACCTGCTGCTGGCGCTGCGTACGCCGAACGTCCTGATCTCCCTGGACATCGACGGCAAGAGCACGGAGCTGGCGATTCCGAAGGCCGTGCAGCGCGACCCGCTGAAGGGCTTCCTGGAGCACGTCGACCTGCAGCTGGTCCAGCGCGGCGAGACGGTGACGGTCGAGATCCCCGTCCACACCGAGGGCGAGCTGGCCCCGGGCGGGAACCTGCTGGAGCACGTGCTGAACGCGCTTCCGGTCGAGGCCGAGGCCACGCACATCCCCGAGTCCGTGACGGTGTCCGTCGAGGGTCTGGAGGCCGGCGCCTCCATCCACGCGAAGGACATCACGCTGCCGAAGGGCACCAAGCTCGCGGTGGACGGCGACGCGGTCGTCATCCAGGTCCTGGCCGCGCAGGCGGAGGAGGCCCCGGAGGGTGCGGGCGCCGAGGGCGATGAGGCCGCCGAGGCCTGATCCTCGCCGACGTCGTTTCGTCAGCCGCTGTTCCCCGTCGGGGGCAGCGGCTGGCGCGTATCAAGGAGAGATGCAGGTGACGACCGATGCCAGTGCCCCGTGGCTGATCGTGGGGCTGGGCAATCCGGGTCCGGAGTACGCCATGAACCGGCACAACGTGGGGTTCATGGTGGCGGATCTGCTCGCGGAGCGGATCGGGGGCCGGTTCAAGCGGGCGGGGAAGGCGCAGGCGCAGGTCGTCGAGGGCCGGATCGGTCCGCCGGGGCCGGGGAACCGGCGGGTGATCCTGGCGAAGCCGATGTCGTTCATGAACCTGTCGGGTGGTCCGGTGAACGCGCTGCGGGAGTTCTACAAGGTGCCGGTGGCGAACATCGTGGCGGTCCATGACGAGCTGGACATCGACTACGGGACGTTGCGGCTGAAGCTGGGTGGCGGGGACAACGGTCACAACGGGCTGAAGTCGATGACGAAGGCGATGGGTTCGGACTATCACCGGGTGCGGTTCGGGATCGGGCGGCCGCCGGGGCGGATGCAGGTCGCGGACTTCGTGCTGAAGGACTTCTCGTCGGCGGAGCGCAAGGAGCTGGACTACTTCGTGGACCGGGCGGCGGACGCGGTGGAGTGCCTGGTGATCGAGGGGTTGGAGCGGGCGCAGGGGACGTACAACTCGTAGCCGCCCAGGTTGACGGAACGCGAGGTCATGGCCAAGGATCGCGGCCATGCCTTCTGCCGTCGTCTCCCGTCAGGGCGCGTTCACCGCGCTGCGTTTCGGCCGGCTCGCGGCGATGGGCGCCGTGGCGGCGCTGATCCTGGTCGCCGGGGTGTGGGCCTCGTGGGGGTCCGCCCAGTACGTGATGCTGACCAAGGGCCGGGAGCGGGGCACGGTCGAGGTGACCGGGTGCGCCGGCGGTTCCTGTTCGGGCCCGTACGCGCCGCTGTCGCGGGGGTGGCCGGTGCGGGAGCGGGCGGTGCTGGAGGACACGGCTGCGGTGCGCGAGGGCGAGACCTACACCGTGGTGATGAAGCCGGACGGTGACGAGGCCGTGCGGTCCGGTCCGGCGGGGGTGCTGTACGCGTGGGTGCCGCTCGGCGGCGCGCTGCTGCTGGCGTCGGTCGTGGTGGCCGGGGGTCTGGGGCGTACGCGGGTGGCGGGGGCGATGGCGGGGGCGGGGCTGGCGCTGGTCACGGCGGCGTTCGCGGTGGTGTGACGTACGGCGGGCCGGGCGCGCCGGCCGTCCTGTCCGGCCGGTGCTGGGATGCCGTAGGACGCGAGAACGCCGGCGCCCCCTTTGCAGGGGCGCCGGCGTTCTCGCGTCCGTGCGCCGGGTCAGCCGGTGTTGCGCAGGCCGGCTGCCACGCCGTTGACCGTGAGGAGCAGGGCGCGGGACAGGAGCGGGTCGGGGTCGGTGCCCGCGGCGGCGGCGTCGCGCTGGCGCTTGAGGAGGGCGACCTGGAGGTAGGAGATCGGGTCGAGGTAGGCGTCGCGGATGGCGAACGTCTGCTTGAGGACGGGCTGGGCGTCGAGGAGTTCGTCCTCGCCGGTGACGCGGAGGATTTCGGCCACGGTCAGCTCGTGCTCGGCCTTGATGGTGTCGAAGATGTGCTTGAGGTCGTCGGGGACGAGGGTGTCGACGTAGTGGCCGGCGATCCGCAGGTCGGTCTTGGCGAGCGTCATCTCGACGTTGGAGACGAAGTTGCGGAAGAAGTGCCACTGCTCGTACATCTCGTCCAGCACGGTGTCCAGGCCCGCCTCGCGCAGTGCCTTGAGGCCGGAGCCGACGCCGAACCAGCCGGGGACGATCTGCCGGGACTGGGTCCAGCCGAACACCCACGGGATGGCGCGCAGTCCGTCGAGCGAGACGCCGGAGCCGGGGCGGCGGGCGGGCCGCGAGCCCAGGTGCAGGTCGGCGAGCTGGTCCACGGGCGTCGAGGCGAGGAAGTACGTCGGCAGGTCCGGGTCCTCGACGAGCCTGCGGTAGGCGGCGTGGGCGGCGTCGGAGACGACGTCCATCGCGGCGTCCCAGCGGGCGAGGGCTTCGTGGGACTGGCGGGGCGCGGTGTGCAGGGCGGAGGCCTGGAGGGTGGCGGCGACCGTCAGTTCCAGGTTCTCGCGGGCGAGGGAGGGGATGAGGTACTTGTCGGAGATGACCTCGCCCTGTTCGGTGACCTTGATCTCGCCTTCGAGGGTGCCCCAGGGCTGGGCGAGGATGGCGTCGTGGGTGGGGCCGCCGCCGCGGCCGACGGTGCCGCCGCGGCCGTGGAAGAGGCGCAGGCGGACGCCGTAGCGGTGGGCGACGTCGCGCAGCCGGCGCTGGGCGCGGTGGATCTCCCACTGGCTGGTGGTGATGCCGCCGAACTTGGAGGAGTCGGAGTAGCCGAGCATGACCTCCTGGACGTCGCCCCTGAGCGCGACGAGGCGCCGGTAGGACGGGTCGGAGAGCATGTCCTCGAGGATGGTGTCGGCGGCCTTGAGCTCGTCGGTGGTCTCCAGCAGCGGGACGATGCCGATCTTGGCCCAGCCGGCGTGGAGGTCGATGAGGCCGGCTTCGCGGGCGAGGACGACGGCGGCGAAGACGTCGTCGGCGCCCTGGCACATGGAGATGATGTAGGACTCGATGACCTCGGGTCCGAAGACCTCCAGGGCCCGCTTGACGGTCTGGAAGACGCCGAGGGTCTTGGCGCCGGCGGCGTCGACGGGCGCGGGCGTGGGTGCGAGGGGCCTGCGGGAGCGGAGTTCCTTGGCGAGGAGCTTGGCGCGGTACTCGCGGGGCATGTCGGCGTAGCGCCAGGATTCCTCGCCGAGTCGGTCGAACAGCTGGCCGAGGGCGTGGTGGTGGGCGTCGGCGTGTTCGCGGACGTCCATGGTGGCGAGCTGGAGGCCGAAGGCGGCGAGGGTGCGGATGGTGCGGTTCATCCGGCCGTCGGCGAAGAGGGCGCCGCGGTGTTCGCGCAGCGAGGTCTGGATGAGGGTGAGGTCCTGGAGGAGCTCGCTGGTGCCGAGGTAGTCGCGGCCGGGTTCGTGGGGGGTGCCCTTGGCGAGGCGGGTCTTGGTGTTCTCGAGCTTCTGGCGGATGCAGGTGGCCTTGAGCCGGTAGGGCTCTTCGGCGTTGAGGCGCTTGTAGCGGGGGCTGATTTCGGGCAGGCGTTCGAGGTCGGCCTGGAGGGAGGTGCGGAGTTCCTCGGTGGCGCCGGTGTAGCGGATGGAGTTGGAGAGGAAGCCGCGGAGTTCGTCGATCATCTCCAGGGCGTCGTTGATGCCGTGTTCGTGCTGGAGGATGAGGACGTCCCAGGTCACCTGGGGGGTGACGTTGGGGTTGCCGTCGCGGTCGCCGCCGATCCAGGTGCCGAAGGTGAGGGGGCGGGTCTCGTCGGGGAGCTTGACGCCGACGCGCTCGAGTTCGGCGGTGAGGTCCTCGAGGACGTCGCCGACGGCGCCGGCGTGGAGTTCGTCGAGGTAGTAGATGGCGTTGCGGGCCTCGTCGGCGGGTTCGGGGCGGACGACGCGCAGTTCGTCGGTCTGCCAGACGAGGTCGATGTTCTCGGCGAGGCGGGTGTCGAAGCGGCGCCGGTCGGCCTCCATGAGGACGGGGGTGTCCAGGAGGGCGGCGATGCGGCGGAGCTTGTTGAGGACCGAGCGGCGGGCGGCCTCGGTGGGGTGTGCGGTGAAGACGGGGCGGACGTTGAGGTTGCGGACCGTCTCGCGCAGGTGTTCGGGGTCGGCGTCCTTGAGCCGGTCTACCGTACGGGTGAGCAGGCCGCCTTCGGCGGCGCGGCGGGCGCGCAGTTCGCGGCCGCGGTGGACCTGCTCGGTGACGTTGGCCAGGTGGAAGTAGGTGGAGAAGGCGCGGACCAGCTTGGCCGCGGTCTCCAGTTCGGTGCCGCGCAGCAGCTCCGCGGCGGCCTCGCCGTCCTCACGGGTGAGTCGGCGTACCTTTTCGACGAGGTCGAGCAGCTCCGGGCCCTCCTGCCGGACGAGGGTCTCTCCGAGGAGATCGCCCAGTCGGCGGATGTCGGCGCGCAGTTCGCTGCTGGTGGTCACTCGCGACTCGGTCTGGTCGTCGGCACTGCTCACAGGTGCGGCTCCTTGCAGTGTTGAAGCTCGTCTGAAGCTCGTGTGGGTGGGAACCCGGTGTCCGTCGCGCGGCGGCTGCCGCATACGGGCCGGTGTTCCGTGGAAGTAATCAGAGCGGACCGCGCTGTCCGACCGACTCCAAGGATAGGTGCCGGTCGGGACGCGCAGTCGGTCGGGCTCTTGCCGCCGGGCGACACGCTGACATACTTACGACGCCGTAGGTTACGGAACCGTAGGGAGGTCCCGCCCGAGCCTGCTCCCGTTCCGGGGCCCGCGACGTCTTTCTCAACCCACGACCCCCCAGGGGACGCCCATGACCATGAGTTCCGATGTGATCGCCGACGCCCCGAAGGCGGGCCCGCAATCCACCGACACCCCGCCGCCCGCGACGCTGGGCGGCGACCGGAAGGGTTCGGTGGAGCAGCTCGCGCTTCTGCTGTTCATCGTCGTTCCGTTTCTCGCCCTGATCGCGGCCGTGCCGCTGGCCTGGGGATGGGGAGTGAGCTGGCTGGACCTCGGTCTGCTGGTGTTCTTCTACTTCCTCGGCTGCCACGGCATCACGATCGGTTTCCACCGGCACTTCACCCACAGTTCCTTCAAGGCCAAGCGACCCCTGAAGATCGCGCTGGCGATCGCCGGGTCGATGGCGGTGGAGGGGCCGCTGGTGCGGTGGGTGGCCGATCACCGCAGGCATCACAAGTTCTCCGACGCGGAGGGCGACCCGCACTCGCCGTGGCGGTACGGCGAGACGGTGCCGGCCCTGATGAAGGGGCTGTGGTGGGCGCACATCGGATGGATGTTCGATGAGGAGCGCACCCCGCAGGACAAGTACGCGCCCGACCTGATCAAGGACCGCACGCTGCGGGCCATCTCCCGCCAGTTCATCCTGTGGACGGCGGTGTCCCTCGCCCTGCCGGCGGTGATCGGCGGTCTGGTGACGATGTCGTGGTGGGGCGCGTTCACCGGCTTCTTCTGGGGCTCGCTCGTGCGGGTGGCGCTGCTGCACCACGTGACCTGGTCGATCAACTCGATCTGCCACGCGGTGGGCAAGCGGCCGTTCAAGTCGCGGGACCGCTCGGGCAACGTGTGGTGGCTGGCGATCCTGTCCTGCGGCGAGTCCTGGCACAACCTGCACCACGCCGACCCGACGTCCGCGCGGCACGGGGTGGAGCGGGGCCAGCTGGACTCCTCGGCGCGGCTGATCCGCTGGTTCGAGCAGCTCGGGTGGGCGTACGACGTGCGCTGGCCGTCACGCTCGCGTATCGATTCGCGCCGTAGCGGCGGGGAAGGCGGCTCCCGGCAGGGGAGGGCGGCGGCCGAGGCGGCATGATTGACGCCGTGGCGACCGACTCCAGCAGCACCCCGAGCAACGACAGGCCGAGGCGTGCGCGCCGAACCCGGATGACCGGAGCGGAGCGGCGCCAGCAGCTGCTGGAGATCGGTCGCACCCTGTTCGCGGCGAAGGGCTTCGAGGGCACGTCGGTGGAGGAGATCGCGGCGAAGGCCGGGGTCTCCAAGCCGGTGGTGTACGAGCACTTCGGCGGCAAGGAGGGGCTGTACGCGGTCGTGGTGGACCGCGAGATGCGGCGCCTGCTGGACATGGTGACCAGCTCCCTCACCGCGGGTCACCCGCGTGAGCTGTGCGAGCAGGCGGCGTTCGCCCTGCTGGACTACATCGAGGAGTACACGGACGGTTTCCGCATCCTCGTCCGCGACTCCCCCATCCCGACGTCGACGGGCTCGTTCGCGTCGCTGATCTCGGACATCGCCACCCAGGTGGAGGACATCCTGGGGCGCGAGTTCAAGAGCCGCGGCTTCGACCCGAAGCTGGCCCCGCTGTACGCGCAGGCCCTGGTGGGCATGGTCGCCCTGACGGGGCAGTGGTGGCTGGAGGTCCGCCGCCCGAAGAAGGCGGAGGTGGCGGCGCATCTGGTGAATCTGGCGTGGCACGGTCTGGACGGGCTGGAGCAGAAGCCGCGGCTGATCGGGCACCGGAAGAGCTGACCGCCGGGCCGGGGCCGCGAAGGTGCACCCTCACGGGCATCCACCACGGCAGGCTCGTGGCGAGCGCCCGTTCGACGTGGACACGGACTCCGCTCTGGACGCGTTCAGGAAGCCGGTAGCGGTCACGCCGCCTTCACCGCCACCGCGAAAACCCGGCGGAACGGGAACACCGTGCCGTGCGGGCCCCGTGGGTAGGCCTCGCGCAGGAGGGCGCCGTACTCCGTGAGGAAGTCGGCCGCGTCCTCGCCCAGTGCCGTGAGGACGGGGCGCAGGGCCGTGCCCTTGACCCAGTCGAGGACCGGGTCGTCGCCCTGGAGGAGGTGGACGTACGTCGTCTCCCAGACGTCCGTCGCGCAGCCCAGGCGGGTGAGGCGGGCGAGGTATGCCTCGCGGGTGAGGACCGCGTCGTCGTGGTCGAGGGCGCCGGTCAGGCGGGTCCGCCAGCGGGCGGAGGCGGCTCTCTCGCGCAGGAGGCGGTGGCTGGGGGCGTCGAAGTTGCCGGGGACCTGGAAGGCGAACGTGCCGCCGGGGCGCAGCGCCGTGATCCAGTCGGCGAAGCGGTCGGCGTGGCCCGGCGCCCACTGGAGCGTGGCGTTGCTGATGATCAGGTCGTGCGGCGCGTCCGGGGTCCAGGTGCGCACGTCGGCGTGGGCGAAGTCCAGCCGGTCGCCGGCGTGGTCCGCGACGGCCCTGGCGAGCATGTCGGGCGAGTTGTCGTAGCCGGTGACGTGGGCCGTGGGCCAGCGGGCGGCGAGCAGTGCGGTGGCGTTGCCCGGGCCGCAGCCGAGGTCGGCGACGCGGGGCGCGTCGGAGGGGAGGTCCGGGACGCGGGCGAGGAGGTCGGCGAAGGGGCGGGCGCGGTGGCCGGCATGGCGCAGGTACTGGGACGGGTCCCAGGCGGTTGCGGGCATGTCATCAGCTTGAACACCCGGGTATCTTGATGTCAAGAGACTTCACGTCGACACAACCACTACACTGATCGTCATGGAGGACGAGGTCGACCGGCTGGTCGCGGCGTGGCGCCGGGAGCGCCCGGACCTCGACGTGGAACCGCTCGAGGTCCTCAGCCGCGTGAGCAGGCTGGCCCGGCACCTGGACCGGGCGCGCCGTCTGGCCTTCTCCGAGCATCAGCTGGAGCCGTGGGAGTTCGACGTGCTGACGGCGCTGCGCCGCGCCGGGACGCCGTACCAGCTCTCGCCGGGGCAGCTGCTGACGCAGACCCTGGTGACGTCGGGGACGATGACGAACCGTATCGACCGGCTCGCCAAGAAGGGCCTGGTCGAGCGGCTGCCCGACCCCAGCGACCGCCGCGGCGTGCTGGTCCGGCTGACGCCCGAGGGCCGCGACCGCGCCGACCAGGCGCTCGCGGGGCTGCTGGAGCAGGAGCGCGCCATCCTCGCCGAGCTGTCCCGGGCCCAGCGCGGCGAGCTGGCGGCCCTGCTACGCCAGCTGACCGCCCCGTTCGACAACATCCCGGGTTAGGTCGGCGGGGCCCACTCCGGCCCGCCGGGCGAGGGCGACGGCCGCGAGCGTGGAGTGGACGCCGAGCTTGCCGAGGACGTTCTGCATGTGGGTGCGGACCGTGTGCGGGGAGAGGTACAGCCGTTCCGCCACCGCCTTGCGGCCCAGCCCCGCCACCATGCAGCGCAGCACCTCCCGCTCGCGCGGCGTCAGCGACTCCACCAGGCGTTCGCTGTCGGTGCGGTGCTTGCGGGCCGCGGTCAGCTCGCGCAGCACCCCGGTCAGCAGGGCGGGCGGCAGGTGCGTCTCGTCGCGCAGGACGCCGCGGACGACCGTCAGCAGCCGGGACAGGGAGCAGTCCTTGGCGACCCAGCCGCTCGCCCCGGCCTGCAGCGCCAGGGCCGCGCGCCGGGGGTCGTCCTTCTCAGCGAGGACGACGCTGCGCACGCCGGGCTGTGCCGTGCGCACGCCCGCGACCAGCGAGATGCCGTCCACCACGCCGTCCGCGCCGCCGTCCGGGACGCACTGCACCGGCAGGGCGCCGCGCGCGCCGGGCAGGCCGCCCAGGTCGGCGTCGACGAGCAGCACGTCGTAGCGGCGGCCCTCCGCGGCTGCGCGGTCGAGACAGCGCAGCGCGGCGGGGCCGCTGCCCGCGGCGGAGACCTCCACGTCGGGCTCGGCGGCGAGCGCCGCGGCCAGCGACTCGGCGAAGATGCGGTGATCGTCCACGACCAGCACTCGGATGCGAACCACGAAACCCCCACTGATCCGGAGAACCCGGAAGAACCCGGAGAAAGAGAGACGACGCGGGTACGACGCCCGGGGACGCGGCAGCCGCACGGCCGCCGCCGTGCAGACACTGCTACCCCCCTCGACGGGCGCCGAACCCGACTTCGCCTCGCACCCCTGAAACGAACGCCGGCCCCCACCGGCGTTGCCCTCAGAGTACGGACGGGAGCCGGGAGGGGAAGGCCCTTTTCGGAACTGGTCACCGGGCGCGTTTATGGTGTGCCGCATGTTTCGTCTTGAGACAGAAGTCGACAAGGCCCGGCGCGATCTGCTGCGCGCCCGGCTCCGGGACAGCAACACGGCCGCCTCGCCGGTGCTGGCCGCCCTGCGCGGGACGCCGGCCGAGCGGGAAGTGCCGTTGCACGTCTGGGGGTTGGACGCGGACGGCGAACTCGCCGGGGGACTCGTCGGGCACACCTGGGCGACGTGGCTGCACGTCACCTATCTGTGGGTGGACGAACGGCACCGCGGCGGCGGACTGGGCTCGCGGCTGCTGAACGAGGCGGAGCGGGTGGCCCGCGAGGAGCGGGAGTGCGCGGCGGCGCGCGTGGAGACGTGGGACTTCCAGGCGCCGGACTTCTACCGGAAGCACGGATACGACGTGGTGTGCGTGATCCCCGGCTATCCGCCGGGGATCACGGAGTTCACACTGACGAAGCGGTTGGGCTGAGTCCTGGGCGCGGGCGGCACGCGCCGCCCGCCGGGGCAGCCGACTCAGCCGGGACCGAGGCGGCGCGCGCCCGCCGCCGGGACCGCCTCGAACACCCGCGGGGCGGTGAACCCGGCCGCGGCGAAGGCCTCTTCGACCGCCTTGGTGATCGCCTCGACGTCCCCGGCCTCGGCCAGCACGATCGCCGACCCGCCGAAGCCGCCGCCCGTCATCCGCGCGCCGAGCGCCCCGGCGCCGAGCGCGGTGTCCACGACCAGGTCCAACTCCGGGCAGGAGATGCGGAAGTCGTCCCGCAGCGAGGCGTGCCCCTCGGTCAGCACCGGCCCGATGGCGCGGGTCTCGCCCGACTCCAGCAGGGCGACGACGCGTTCGACGCGGGCGTCCTCGGTGACGACGTGCCGCACCAGCCGCCGTACCTCCTCCTCGTCGCCGAGCCGCTCCAGCGCCGCGTCCAGTTCGCCGTGGGGGATGTCCCGCAGGGCGTCGACGCCGAGGAGGGCCGCGCCCTTCTCGCAGCCGGCGCGGCGCTTGCCGTACTCGCCGGTGCTGTGCTCGTGCTTGACCTGGGTGTCGACCACGAGCAGGCGCATGCCCTCGGCGGCGAGGTCGAAGGGGATCTGCTTCTGGGAGAGGTGGCGGGTGTCGAGGAACAGGGCGTGCCCCTCGGTGCAGCACGCGGAGGCGGTCTGGTCCATGATGCCGACGGGCGCCCCGACGTAGACGTTCTCGGCGCGCTGGCACAGCCGGGCCAGCTGCCAGCCCTTGAGGCCGAGTGCGTACAGGTCGTTCAGCGCGAGGGCGACGACGACCTCCAGGGCCGCCGACGAGGAGAGGCCGGCGCCGGCCGGGACGGTGGAGGCGAGGTGGACGTCGGCGCCGGTGACCGGGTGGCCGGCCTCGCGCAGCGCCCACACCACGCCCGCCGGGTACGCCGTCCAGCCGCGATCGGTCTCCGGCGTCAGGTCCTCGACGCGCAGCTCCACGACGCCGCCCTCGACGTCGGCCGAGTGCAGCCGCAGGACGCCGTCGGTGCGGCGGGCGACGGCGGCGACGGCGGTGTGCGGCAGCGCGAAGGGCATCACGAAGCCGTCGTTGTAGTCGGTGTGCTCGCCGATCAGGTTGACCCGGCCGGGCGCCGCCCAGAGGCCCTCGGGCTCGGTCCCGTACAGCTCGACGAAGGCGTCCCGCACCTGCTGTGCCGCCACTACTGCTCCCTTGCGATCTTCTGGGCGAACTCCCACGCGTCCGCGACGATTCCCGTGAGGTCCGCACGGGACGGGTTCCAGCCGAGCCGCTCGCGGGCGGTGGCGGCCGAGGCGACCAGGACCGCCGGGTCGCCGCCGCGGCGGGGCGCGGTCACCTCGGGGACGGGGTGGCCGGTGACCTTGCGGACGGTGTCGACGACCTCGCGGACGGAGAAGCCCGCGCCGTTGCCGAGGTTGCAGATCAGGTGCTCGCCCGGGGCGGCGGCCGTCAGCGCCAGGAGGTGGGCCTCGGCGAGGTCGGCGACGTGGATGTAGTCGCGGACGCAGGTGCCGTCGGGGGTCGGGTAGTCGTCGCCGTAGACGGAGATGGCGTCGCGGCGGCCCTGGGCGACCTGGAGGACCAGCGGGATGAGGTGCGACTCGGGGTCGTGGCGCTCGCCGAAGTCGCCGTAGGCGCCGGCCACGTTGAAGTAGCGCAGCGACACGGCGGCCAGGCCGTGGGCCGCGGCCTCGCCGGCGATCATGTGGTCGACGGCGAGTTTGGTCGCGCCGTAGGGGTTGGTGGGCTGCGTGGGCGCGCTCTCCACGATGGGGATCTGCTCGGGTTCGCCGTAGGTGGCGGCCGTGGAGGAGAACACCAGCCGGCGCACGCCCGCCTCGCGCATGGCGGTGAGCAGGGCCATGGTGCCGCCGACGTTGTTGTCCCAGTACTTCTCGGGCCGCACGACCGACTCGCCGACCTGGGAGGAGGCGGCGAAGTGCAGGACGGCGTCGTAGGAGGAGTCCAGCCATTTGGCGGCGTCGCGGATGTCGCCCTCGACGAAGGCGGCGCCGGAGGGGACGCCCTCGCGGAAGCCGGTGGAGAGGTTGTCGAGGACGGTCACCTCGTGGCCGGCCTCCAGCAGGTGCTGGGCGACGACCGACCCGACGTAGCCGGCGCCGCCGGTGACCAGGTACTTACCGCTCATGAACTCGCTACCTCTCGCAGTCGCTCGGCCGCGTGCTCCGGCGGCACGTCGTTGATGAAGACGTTCATGCCGGACTCGGAGCCCGCGAGGAACTTCAGCTTGCCGGAAGTGCGGCGGATGGTGAAAAGCTCCAGGTGGAGCGCGAAGTCGTCACGGGTGACGCCGTCGAACTCCTCCAGCGCGCCGAACGGCGCCTGGTGCCAGGCGGCGATGTACGGCGTCGGGGGCTCTCCCGCCCCTTCTCTCCCTCCACCCCGCCCGTCGAAGATCCGGTCGAAGCGCCTCAGAAGTTCCAGATAGACCCGGGGGAATTCCGAGCGCGCCGCCTCGTCCAGGCCGAGCAGGTCGGGGACGCGGCGGCGCGGGTAGAGGTGGACCTCGTAGGGCCAGTGCGCGGCGTAGGGGACGAAGGCCACCCAGTGATCCGTCTCCAGGACGACCCGCTCGTCTGCCAGTTCCCGCTGCAGCACGGCGTCGAAGAGGTTCTCCCCGCCGGTGGCCTCCTTGTGGGCGGCGACGGAGCGCAGCATCAGCGCGGTGCGCGGGGTGGTGAAGGGGTAGGCGTAGATCTGCCCGTGGGGATGGCCGAGGGTCACGCCGATCTCGGCGCCGCGGTTCTCGAAGCAGAACACCTGCTCGACGGAGGACAGCTGGGACAGCTCCGCCGTGCGGTCGGTCCACGCCTCCAGCACGAGCCGCGCCCGGTCCTCGGTGAGGTCGGCGAAGGAGGCGTCGTGGTCGGAGGTGAAGCAGACGACCTCGCAGCGGCCGGAGTCGCCGGCCAGCGAGGGGAAGCGGTTCTCGAAGACGACCACGTCGTACGACGAGTCCGGGATCTCGCTCAGCCGCTCGCCCTGCGTGGGACACAGGGGGCACTCGTCGGCGGGCGGGTGGTAGGTGCGGCCCTGGCGGTGCGAGGCGACGGCGACCGAGTCGCCGAGCAGCGGGTCGCGCCGGACCTGGGAGGTGGTGACGGTCCGCTCCAGCGGGCGGCGGTCGGCCGCGTCGCGCACGGTGTCGTCGCGCAGGTCGTAGTAGATCAGCTCGCGACCGTCGGCCAGCCGGGTCGAGGTCTTCTTCACCGCGGGGTCCCCATTCGCAGTACCACCTGCCATCGAACAGAACATTCAACAGAACTCAACATACCAAAACACAACTCACCACACCACTGGCAACATCACAATCAATCAAAGTTCGACACGGGGCGTGTTCAATTGGCGAACACAGAGGCATAGGTTCCGCCACGGATCAGTTCAGGAATCAGTTCCGGCTCAGTTCCCGCAACGAAGCGAGTGCGTATGGAAACCCTGGAAACCCCCACATACCTGGCAGCCGAGCTGCGGCTTCCCACCAACTGGCTCGACTACACGATCCTCGGCATCTACTTCGTGGTCGTCCTCGGCATCGGCTTCGCCGCCCGCCGGTCGGTCAAGACCAGCCTCGACTTCTTCCTCTCCGGACGCTCCCTGCCCGCCTGGGTCACCGGCCTCGCGTTCATCGCGGCCAACCTCGGCGCCACCGAGATCCTCGGCATGGCCGCCAACAGCGCCCAGTACGGCGTCTACACCACCCACTGGTACTGGATCGGCGCCATCCCGGCCATGGTCTTCCTCGGCCTGGTGATGATGCCCTTCTACTACGGCTCCAAGGTCCGCTCGGTCCCCGAGTTCCTGCTGCTGCGCTTCGACAAGGCGGCGCACCTGCTCAGTTCGGTCCTGTTCGCCTTCGCCGCCATCCTGATCGCCGGCGTCAACCTCTACGCCCTGGCGATCGTGGTCGAGGCGCTGCTCGGCTGGCCCGAGTGGGTGGCGATCGTGGTCGCCGGCTTCTTCGTCCTCGCCTACATCACCCTGGGCGGACTGTCCTCGGCGATCTACAACGAGGTGCTCCAGTTCTTCGTGATCCTCGCCGCGCTCATCCCGATCACCGTGCTCGGCCTCAAGAGCGTCGGCGGCTGGGACGGCCTGTCCGACTCGCTCACCGAGTCACGCGGCGGCGACTTCATGACCTCCTGGGGCGGCACGGGCATCGGCAGCGACAACCCGCTCGGCGCCAACTGGCTCACCATCGTCCTCGGCCTCGGCTTCGTCCTGTCCTTCGGCTACTGGACCACCAACTTCGCCGAGGTGCAGCGCGCGCTGTCCGCCAAGAACCTCTCCGCCGCGCAGCGCACCCCGCTCATCGCCGCCTTCCCCAAGATCTTCATCGTCTTCCTGGTGATGATCCCCGGTCTGGTCGCCGCCGTGCTCGTGCCGAAGATCGGCACCCCCGAGTCCGACCTGCAGTACAACGACGCCATCCCCTATCTGATGGAGCAGCTGCTGCCCAACGGCGTGCTCGGCATCGCGGTGACCGGTCTGCTGGCCGCGTTCATGGCGGGCATGGCGGCCAACGTGTCGTCGTTCAACACCGTGTTCACCACCGACATCTGGGCGAAGTACGTGGTCCGGGGCCGCGAGGACGCCTACTACGTGCGGTTCGGGCGGCTGATCACCGCGATCGGCGTCATGGCGTCGATCGGCACGGCGTTCCTGGCGTCGTCGTTCTCCAACATCATGAGCTACCTGCAGACGCTGTTCTCCTTCTTCAACGTGCCGATGTTCGTGGTCTTCATCATCGGCATGTTCTGGAAGCGGGCCTCGATGAAGTCCGGTTTCTGGGGGCTGATCGCCGGCACCACCGCGGCGATGGTCAACTACTTCGTCCTCTACAAGCAGGACATCGTCGACATCCCCTCCGACCAGGGCGCCAACTTCGTCTCCGCCATCGCCGGGTTCGTCGCGGGCGCGGTCGTCATGGTCGCCGTGTCCCTGTTCACCAAGCCCAAGCCCGCCGAGGAACTCCAGGGCCTGGTCTACGGCACCGTCTCCCCCGGCATGGCCGAGCCGCCCGCCGCCGGCGACGACGCCTGGTACCGCAAGCCGGCCCTGCTGGGCTGGGGCGCCGTGATCCTCGCCGCCGCCTGCTACATCCCGTTCTCGTTCTGACGGACGGCACCACGACTGGGAGGATGGACTGACATGTCACACGAGTACGGCTACTCCGAGAAGGACGTCCAGCGGGAAGTCACCGAGCTGGAGGGCAAGTCCGCCACGGCCGCCCACCTGTTCGACATCCGGCGCATCATCGGCGGCCTGTTCGTGCTCTACGGCGTCATCGTCACGATCGCCGGCCTCACCGACGACGACGCGGCCATCGACAAGGCCGAGGGCGTCAACATCAACCTGTGGACCGGCCTGGGCATGCTGCTGCTGGGCCTGTTCTTCCTGATCTGGCTCAAGCTGCGCCCGATCGCCCCGCCCCCGCCGGACGCCGTACCGGACGACCGCCGCCCGGAGTGATCCACGCCCGGCGCCACCGGGGCCGCGAGCCGCTACGACTCCGGCCCCGGGGCCGCTCGCGGTCCGAGCCCCGGTCCCGGCGGCCGACCGTCCTGCCGCCCCTGCGGGTCCTGCCGGTCCTGCCGGTCCTGCCGGTCTTGTCGGTCCTGCCGGGGCAGTGAGCCCGCCCGGTCCAGAAGGCCCGTGCGGGCCGCCAGGGCCGCGGCCTCCAGGCGGGAGCCGACGCCGAGCTTCATCAGGACGCGCTGGACGTGGGTGCGGGCGGTGGAGGGGGCAATGCCCATGCCGGCCGCGATCAGCCGGGTGTCCTCGCCGTCGGCGACCCTGACCAGGACCTCGACCTCGCGCGGGGTGAGCATCTGGAGCAGGCGCCGGCCCTCGTCGTCGGGCTGGGCCGCAGGGTTCAGCAGCTCCGCGAACGCCCCCTGCAGCAGCTGCGGCGCGACGGCCACCTCCCCCGCCCGCGCCTTCACGATCGCCCGCTCGACGCCCTCGATGCGCTCGTCGTGCCGCACATAGCCGGACGCCCCCGCCGCGAACGCCGCCGCGATCCCCCACGGGCTCGGCACCGGCCCCAGCACCACCACCGCCACCTGCGGACGCTCCCGCTTGATCCGCACCACCGGGTCGAACGCCCCCGGGTCGGCGGGCGCGGCCGTACCCAGCAGGCACACCTCGGGCGCCCGGGCGATCACCAGCTCGGCCGCCCCCGCCGCCGGCGCCGCCGCGGCCAGCACCCGGTGGCCGCGCAGTTTCAGCGCCGAGGCCAGCGCCTCGGCGAGCAGCCGGTGGTCGTCGACCACCATGAGCCGCACTCCCATCGAACCCCCCAGTCCCCCCGGCGGGCGCGCCGGACGCTCCCCAGGTCCGGGCCGCCCCCCGCTCGTCATGCCCCCGGAAGCTACACGCAAGTCGGGCGTCGCGCTGCCCCTACTCATGAGATCTGCCCTGAACCGCGGTCTTTCGCTCCGCGCGCGCCCGCCGCGCACCACGCGCGCGGCCCCGCACCCCCGGTCGTGCGGGGTGCGGGGCCGCGGTCGACGGCGCGAGGACGGTCAGCCCTTGGTGCCGAAGCCGATCGCCAGGTACCGCTTCTCACCGGTGCCGTAGTTGCTGGCGTACACCTCGGACATGAACAGGCGTCCGTTGCGGAAGCGCAGCTCGGCCGTGTCGGGGAGCATGCTCATCTCCACGTCGCGCACCGCCTCGGTGTCCGGGTTCTGCATCAGCTTGACGGCCTTGAAGCTGCCGCCGTCGATGCTGAGGACCTGCCCGCCCTCGTCGTAGGGGGGACGCTTGTACGCGATCACGTTGCCGCCGTCCATCCGCAGCGGGGTGAGCGTGTAGCCGTCGCCCGCGACCAGACGCTGGCCGGTCTGCTTGCCGCGGGCCAGGTCGAACGCGATGATCTCGTTGGTCTTCTTCAGGTCGGCGCTGCCGTCGTGCTCCTCGGTCGGCAGGTACAGCCGGTCGTTGCCGACGACGACGCCGGAGCAGTTCTCGATCCGGGTGATGCCGTCGCACTCGGCGGCGTACTCCTCGCCCGGCGCGGAGATGCGGGCGCGCAGCTGCCCGGTCTTGTTGTCGATGGAGAAGAAGTCGGAGATGCCGCTGCCGTCGCCGGCGGAGTCGCCGACGTCTGCGGCGACGACCAGCGGGTCGGTCGACACGACGCTGGCGTAGTCGATGCCCTCGGTCATCTTGTACTCGGAGACGACCTTGCCCGTCTTGTGGTCCAGGGTCTGGATGTTGAGCTGGTAGGCGCCGTACGAGCCGCACTTGCGGACCGCGACCAGCTTGGGGCCGCCGCCGTAGCCGGCGTCGTGGCAGGTGTCGCCGACCTTCGGCGTCCACAGCGCCTTGCCGGTGGCGATGTCGAACGCGGCCCCGCCGTCGTGGCTGCCCACGGCGACCGTGGTCGCGCCGACGGTGACGTTGTCGAAGCTGATGGTGTCGTCGCCGGCGGCGGCCGTCTTGGTCCACAGCTTCTTGCCGGCGTCCAGGTCGATCGCCGCGATCTCGCTGCAGCCCTCGAAGCCGTCCTTGGCCGGCATCTTCGGCTGGTGGATGATCGCCGTCCTGTTGTCCTCGGTGATGTGCGGCGTGGTCTGGCAGACCGGGCCCGGCAGGTCGATCGTCCACTTCTTGGCGCCCGAGTCGGGGTCGTAGCCGACGATCTCGGCGATGCCGCTCTTGGCGTACACCGTGTCGGTGAGCCAGGAGCCCTCGACGACGACCGACTCGCCCTTCTCCACCTCGGGCTGCGGGACCTGGAACAGCACCCGGGACTTGACGTCGGCGGGGACCTTCTCGTCGCCCGTCGTGGACGTGCCGCCCTCGCCGCCCTTGTCCTCGCCGCCGCCGGTGGCGCCGCCGCTGCTCGCGGCGACGTCGTCCTTGCCGTCGTCCTTGCCGGAGGAGTACCACACGCCGCCGCCGATGATCAGGGCGATGGCGACGACGGCGGCGACGATGATGGCGACCTGCGCGTTGATCTTCCGCTTGCCGCCGGGTGCGCCCGGATACGGCGCCATCGGCGTGGTCGGGGGCTGCGGGTAGCCGTAGCCGGACTGCTGCCCGTAGGGGTTGGGCGCGGCGGGGGGCTGCTGGGCGTACGGGTTGTGGCCGGGGGCGGGGGTCGGGGCGCCCGGCGGCTGCGCCGGGTAGCCGTAGCCGGGCTGGGGCGGCTGGGCGGGCTGCTGCGCGGGCTGCGGGGTGTGCGGGTAGCCGTAGCCGGGGCCCTGGGGCTGGCTGGGGGGCTGGTTCGGCGGGGGCGGCGGCTGGGTCATGACGGTGGGTTACCTCGTGGGACGGGAGCCGGAGGGGTGGCGAAGGCGGTTGCGCGGGCGTCAGTTGCCGTAGGAGAGCATCAGCTTCTCCTTGGCCTCGTCGTCGCCGTTGAGCCGGGTGGTGGAGAGGTAGAAGCGGTTGTCCGCCCAGGCGAGGTCGCGGGAGAAGAAGCCGCCCTCGACCTCCGCGGCGCCGACCGGGTTCTGCATCAGCGTCTTCGGCTCGTGGCCGGCGCCGGCCGTCGCGATCGACACGATCCGCCCGCCCGCGTCGTACGACGGCTGGACGTACGCGATCAGGTTCCCGCCCTCGACCTGGAGCGGCAGCATCGTCTCGTCTGCGGGGGACTTGACGCGCCACTTCTCCTTGCCGGTGGACAGGCTGACGGCGACGACCTCGTTGGCGGCGGCGGTCGCCTTGGTCGGCAGGTACAGCGTGTCGGCGTCGGCGGCGACGCCCAGGCAGCCGGTGAGGTTGCGCTGGAGGATGCCCCAGCCGCACTCGGGGGCGAACTCCTCGTCCACCTCGACCTGGGAGCGCAGGCCGCCCCGGTCGTCGATGGTGGAGATGTTCCAGGCGTTCTTGTCCTCGTTGGTGCTGTAGACGACGAGCGGGTCCACGGAGTAGGTGCGCAGGATGCGCCAGCCCTTGTCGAACTTCTGGGTCCACTTGACCTTGCCGGTCCGCGGGTCCAGCTCCTGGATCTCCTCGTGCTCGGTCTCGGTGCCCGCGCCGCAGGACGCCACCGAGATCAGCTTCGCGCCGCCCGCGAACGCGGTCGGGAAGCAGGAGTCGTCGTACTTCTTCTTGTCGAACAGCTTCTTGCCGCTGGTCACGTCGTACGCCGTGCCGGACTGCGAGCGGCCCACCATCAGGGTGTCGCCGGCCAGGGACAGCTCCACCGAGAGCGCGCTGTCGAACAGGGCGCCGTCCTCGACCTCGGCCTGCCAGCCCTGCTTGCCGGTGTTGAGGTCGATCTGCGCGAGCCGGTTGCACTTGGCGCGGTCGCTGGAACCGCTCATGTACGCGACGACGATCTTGTCGTCGGCCGTCTTCTGCGGGGTGGCCGCGCAGATCTGCTCCTGGAAGCCGACCGGTTCCCAGGTGGGCTGGCCGTCGCCGACGTTGAAGGCGAACAGCTGTTTGTAGGCCGCCTTGACCGCCGTCTTGTCGGTGATCCACATGCCGGGGGCGTCGGCGCCGTCGGCCGGGGCGTCGGGGGCGTCCTTGTACCAGAGCACCTTCGACTCGCCGGGCTTGCGGCCGTCGTTGAGGTTCTCCGGGTCGTCGCCGCCCTTGCCGTCGCCGCTGCCGTCGCCGGGGTTGACCGGGGTGCCGGAGGTTTTGGGCGCGGGGCCGTCGCTGGTCTTGGCGACCGGCTTCTTCGCCTTGCCGCCGTCGTCGCCGGTCACGGCGTAGACGGTGCCGCCGATGACGAGCAGGGCGGCCACGGCGGCGGCGACGGCGAGGGCGGGCTTGCCCTTGAAGGGGTTGCGCGAGCCGCCGCCGGGGGGCGGGGTGGGGGCGCCGGGGTACGACGGGGACTGCGGGTGGCCGTAGCCGGGCTGGGCGGCGTAGGGGCCGGGCTGCTGGGGCTGCCCGTAGGGACCCTGCTGGGCGTACGGGCCCTGCGGGGCATAGGGCCCGCCGGGCTGCTGCGGCGGGCCGTAGGGGCCCGGCTGCTGGGGCTGCCCGTAGGGGCCCGGCTGCTGAGGCTGCCCGTAGGGGCCGGCGGAGGGCTGCTGCGGGTAGCCGTAGCCCGGCTGCGGGGCGCCGGGGGGCGTCGCCCGGCGCGGGTCCTGAGCAGCGCCGAAGCCCTCCTGCGGGTCCTGCGGGGCTCCGAAGCCTCCCTGCGGCGGCTGCGGCGGCTGGCTGGGCGGCTGGGTCATCGGCGGTTCCCCCTTGTGACGATGTGGCCCGCGCCGACGGCGCTGCGTTTTCGCCACACCCGTGTAGCTCATGAATCTCAGACGGTTTTCAGACGGCCCTTTCTATCACCCGGCGCCGACAGCACAGCGGGCCGCGTCCGCCCCTGTTCCCAAGGGTGGACCGGCCCGTGATGCCCCTGTTACGCGCCTTCACGCGTCCTTCACGACGGTCACGCGTCCTCGGCGAGTTCGAGCCAGCGCAGTTCCAGCTCCTCGCGCTCGCCCGCCAGCCGGCGCAGCTCCGCGTCCAGTTCGGCCACCTTCGCGAAGTCCGTGGCGTTCGTGGCGATCTGGTCGTGCAGCTTGGTCTCCTTCTCGGAGATCTTGTCCAACTGCCGCTCGATCTTCTGGAGTTCCTTCTTCGCCGCGCGCTGGTCGGCGGCGCTCTTCTCGGCCGCGGGCCGGGCGGGGGCGGTGGGCGCGGAGGCGGCGGCGGCCTCCTCCATGCGGCGGCGGCGCTCCAGGTACTCGTCGATGCCGCGCGGCAGCATTCGCAGGGTCCCGTCGCCGAGCAGGGCGAACACCCGGTCGGTGGTGCGCTCGACGAAGAACCGGTCGTGGGAGATCACGATCATCGAGCCGGGCCAGCCGTCGAGGACGTCCTCCAGCTGGGTCAGGGTCTCGATGTCGAGGTCGTTGGTCGGCTCGTCGAGGAAGAGGACGTTGGGCTCGTCCATGAGCAGGCGCAGCAGCTGGAGCCTGCGGCGCTCACCGCCGGACAGGTCGCCGACGGGCGTCCACTGCTTCTCCTTGTTGAAGCCGAACGTCTCGCACAGCTGACCCGCGGTCATCTCGCGCCCCTTGCCGAGGTCGACGCGCTCGCGGACCTGCTGCACGGCCTCCAGGACCCGCCACGCCGGGTTGAGTTCGGCGACCTCCTGGGAGAGGTAGGCCAGCTTGACGGTCCGCCCGACGGTGATCCGCCCGCCGGCCGGCTGGGCCTCGCCTCCGGTGCGGGCCGCCTCGGCCATGGCGCGCAGCAGCGTCGTCTTGCCGGCGCCGTTGACCCCGACCAGGCCGATGCGGTCGCCGGGGCCGAGCTGCCAGGTGACGTGCTTGAGCAGCACCTTGGGGCCGGCCTGGACGGTGATGTCCTCCAGGTCGAACACGGTCTTGCCGAGCCGGGAGGAGGCGAACTTCATCAGCTCGGAGCTGTCGCGGGGCGGCGGCACGTCCTTGATCAGCTCGTTGGCGGCCTCGACGCGGAAGCGCGGCTTGGAGGTGCGGGCCGGGGCGCCGCGGCGCAGCCAGGCCAGCTCCTTGCGGACCAGGTTCTGCCGCTTGGTCTCCTCGGTGGCGGCGATCCGCTCGCGCTCGGCGCGGGCGAAGACGTAGTCGGAGTAGCCGCCCTCGTACTCGTGGACGACGCCGCGCTGCACGTCCCACATGCGGGTGCAGACCTGGTCCAGGAACCAGCGGTCGTGGGTGACGCAGACCAGCGCGGAGCGGCGCTCGCGCAGATGGTTCGCGAGCCAGGAGATGCCCTCGACGTCGAGGTGGTTGGTGGGCTCGTCCAGGACGATCAGGTCCTGCTCCTCGATGAGCAGCTTGGCGAGCGCGATCCGGCGCCGCTCGCCGCCGGAGAGCGGTCCGATCACGGTGTCCAGCCCTTGCGGGAAGCCCGGCAGGTCCAGCCCGCCGAACAGCCCGGTGAGCACGTCCCTGACCTTGGCGTCGCCCGCCCACTCGTGGTCGGCCATGTCGCCGATGACCTCGTGGCGGACGGTGGCCGCGGGGTCGAGGGAGTCGTGCTGGGTGAGCACGCCCATGCGCAGGCCGCCGGAGTGGGTGACCCGGCCGGTGTCGGTGTCCTCCAGCTTGGCCAGCATCCGGATGAGCGTGGTCTTGCCGTCGCCGTTGCGGCCGACGACGCCGATGCGGTCGCCCTCGGAGACGCCGAGCGAAATGCCGTCGAGGAGGGTGCGGGTGCCGTACACCTTGCTGACGTTCTCGACATTGACCAGGTTGACGGCCATTTCACTCCTGTGCGCGGGGGTGGGTCAGCCTTCAAGCGTAGGGCCTTGCGGGGGTGGGGCAGCGCACGCGGAGATGGTCACTCTTTGTGATGACATGATCGCTGATCGGCCGCTAACGTGGTGAGCAGGCAGCAGGATCCCGTCCATGGGAGGAATCATGATCGCCGAGCCCGTAGAGCACCGCGTCCAGTGGCCGGTGCCGCCGCAGGACGGCTACACCGTGGACGACCTGTCCAGCCTGCCGGATCTCCCGCCGCACAGGAAATGACGGTCGTCCTCGACAAGAAGAACGGACCCGAAGCCGACATCATCGTGGTCCGGCGTGAAGCCGTCACCGGTCCGGACCAGACGAGCTTCCCGGCGAAGGACGTGGCGCTGGCCGTCGAGGTCGTCTCTCCCGACTCGGAGTCCCGGGACCGCACGACCAAGCCGCTGAAGTACGCCACCGCCGGGATCGAGCACTTCTGGCGGGTGGAGATGGGGGCGGACGGCAGGCCCGTGATCCATGTGTACGAGCTGGATCCCGTGACCGAGGCCTACGTGCACGCCGGCATGCACCGCGACCGTCTCAAGGTCGACCAGCCCTTCCCCGTCGACATCGACCTCACCGAGATCGACCGGCTCTGACCCTCACAGCACCGTCGCCCCGGGCGCCGGCCCCGTGGCCGTGCGCACGTTCCTGCACGTGCCCGACGCCCGCAGCGACCGCGCCACCTCCTGCGCCGACTCAGCGTCCGCGGCGAGGAACGCCGTCGTGGGCCCCGACCCCGAGACCAGGGCCGTGAGGGCGCCGGCCCCGCGGCCCGCCTCCAGGGTCCGCGCCAGCTTGGGGAAGAGGGACAGCGCCGCCGGCTGGAGGTCGTTCGAGACGGTCGCGGCGAGGGCCTTTGGGTCGCCCTTGGCGAGCGCTTCGATCAGGTCCGGCGAGGCGACCGGGGCGGGGATGTCCGTGCCCTCGGTCAGCCGGTCGAACTCCCGGAAGACCGCCGGGGTGGACAGCCCCCGGGACGCCACCGCGAACACCCAGTGGAACGTGCCGCCGACCTCCAGCGGCGTCAGCTTCTCCCCGCGCCCGGTGCCGAGGGCCGCGCCGCCGATCAGGCTGAACGGCACGTCGCTGCCCAGCTCGGCGCAGATGTCGAGGAGTTCGCCGCGGGTCGCCCCCGTGCCCCACAGGGCGTCGCAGGCCAGCAGCGCGCCCGCGCCGTCCGCACTGCCGCCCGCCATGCCGCCGGCGACCGGGATGTCCTTGGCGATGTGCAGGTGCACGTCGGGGGCGAGGCCGTGGCGCTCGGCCAGGGCGAGGGCCGCGCGGGCGGCGAGGTTGGTGCGGTCCAGGGGGACCTGGGCGGCGTCCGGGCCCGCGCAGGTGACGCGCAGCTCCTCGGCCGGGGTGGCCGTCACCTCGTCGTGGAGGCCGACCGCCAGGAAGACGTTGGCCAGGTCGTGGAAGCCGTCGGGGCGGGCGGCGCCCACCGCGAGCTGGACGTTCACCTTGGCCGGGACGCGTACCGTCACGCTCACTTGCCGGACTCCTTGTGCTCGGCGATCCGCGCGAACTCCTCCACCGTGAGGGCCTCACCGCGCGCCTGCGGCGACACCCCGGCGGCCACCAGCGCCGCCTCGGCCGCCGCCGCCGACCCGGCCCAGCCGGCGAGGGCGGCGCGCAGCGTCTTGCGGCGCTGGGCGAAGGCGGCGTCGACCACGGCGAAGACCTCGCGGCGGGACGCGCTCGTGGTGAGGGGCTCGGAGCGGCGGACCAGGGAGACCAGTCCGCTGTCGACGTTGGGCGCGGGCCAGAAGACGTTGCGGCCGATCGCGCCGGCCCGCTTCACCTGGGCGTACCAGTTGGCCTTCACGGACGGCACGCCGTATACCTTGGAGCCGGGGCCGGCCGCGAGCCGGTCGGCGACCTCGGACTGGACCATGACGAGGGTGCGCTCGATGCTCGGGAACGTCTCCAGCATGTGCAGCAGCACCGGCACGGCGACGTTGTACGGCAGGTTGGCGACCAGCGCGGTCGGGGCCGGGCCCGGCAGCTCGGTCACCTGCATGGCGTCGGAGTGCACCAGCGCGAACCGGTCGGCGCGCTCCGGCATCCGCGCGTCGATCGTCGCGGGCAGGGCGGCGGCGAGGACGTCGTCGATCTCGACGGCGGTGACCCGGTCGGCCACCTCCAGCAGCGCCAGCGTGAGCGAGCCGAGCCCCGGGCCGACCTCCACGACCACGTCGTCGGGGCGGACGTCGGCGGTGCGGACGATCCGGCGGACCGTGTTGGCGTCGATGACGAAGTTCTGTCCGCGCTGCTTGGTGGGACGCACGCCGAGGGCCGCCGCCAGCTCACGGACGTCGGCGGGGCCCAGCAGGGCGTCGGGGGAGGTGCTCACGCGACAAGCCTAGCCGCGGGGCGACGGTGGTCCCGGCGGGCGGGGTCGGCGTCGGCGGCCGCTCGCCGGTGCTCCGGTCAGTAGCCGAAGGCGCGGGCCGTGTTGGCGCCGAGCGCGGTCGCCATCGCGTCCTCGGCGATGCCCCGCACCTGCGCCATCGCGCGCACGGTGACGGGGACGAGATAGGGCGCGTTGGGCCGCCCGCGGTAGGGCACGGGCGTCAGGAACGGCGCGTCCGTCTCCACCAGCACCAGCTCCAGCGGGGCGAGGGCGAGGGCGTCGCGCAGGTTCTGGGCGTTCTTGAAGGTCATGTTGCCGGCGAAGGACAGGTAGTACCCGGCGCGGGCGCAGACCTCGGCCATCTCGGCGTCGCCGGAGTAGCAGTGGAAGACGGTGCGCTCGGGGGCGCCCTCCTCCTTGAGGACGCGCAGTACGTCGGCGTGGGCGTCGCGGTCGTGGATGACCAGGGCCTTGCCGTGCCGCTTGGCGATCTCGATGTGGGCGCGGAACGAGCGCTCCTGCGCCGCCTTGCCCTCCTCGCCGGTGCGGAAGTGGTCGAGCCCCGTCTCGCCGACGGCCTTGACCTGGGGCAGCGCGGCCAGCCGGTCGATCTCGGCGAGCGCCTCGTCCAGCGCCGCGTCCCCGCCGGGTAGGCGCGCGCCCTGTCGGGACCACCCGTCCGGATCGCCGTGCACGATGCGGGGCGCCTCGTTGGGGTGCAGGGCGACGGCCGCGTGCACGGCGTCGTACGCCGCCGCCGTCTCGGCCGCCCACCGCGACCCGGCGACGTCGCACCCGACCTGCACGACCGTCGTCACCCCGACGGACGCGGCCTTGGCGAGCGCTTCCTCGACGGTCCCGTCCTGCATGTCGAGGTGGGTGTGCGAGTCGGCGACGGGCACCCGCAGGGGCTCGGGCAGCGGCGGAGCTTCGGCGTTGGACGGCATGACCCCGATCCTACGAAAGGGCCGACGAGGCCCGGACCGTACCTACCCCCCGGGGCCGCTACGCCCCCTTCTTCGCCGCCACCACCGCGTCGAAGACGACCCGCTTGGGCACGCCCGCCTCCACGGCCACCGCCGCGATGGCCTCCTTGCGTCGCTCCCCCGCCTCCTCCCGCACCCGCACCCGCCGCACCAGCTCCTCCGCGTCCGGTTCCTCGGCCCCCCGCTCGGGCGCGCCCTCCACGACCACGGTGATCTCCCCGCGCACCCCTTCGGCCGCCCACTGCGCCAGCTCGGCCAGCGGGCCCCGCCGGACCTCCTCGTACGTCTTGGTCAGCTCCCGGCAGACGGCGGCCCGGCGCTCGCCGCCGAACACCTCGGCCATCGCGGCGAGGGTGTCGTCGAGCCGGTGCGGGGCCTCGAAGTACACCAGCGTGCGCCGCTCGCCCGCGACCTCGCGCAGCCGCGACAGCCGCTCGCCGCCCTTCCTCGGCAGGAACCCCTCGAAGCAGAAGCGGTCGACGGGCAGCCCGGACAGCGCGAGCGCGGTCAGCACGGCGGACGGGCCGGGCACGGCGGTGACCTTGACGTCCCGCTCCACCGCGGCGGCGACCAGCCGGTACCCGGGGTCGGACACCGACGGCATGCCCGCGTCGGTGACGAGCAGCACGCGCGCGCCGCCCAGGAGTTCCTCGACCAGCTCGGGCGTGCGGGCGGACTCGTTGCCCTCGAAGTACGACACGACACGCCCCCTGGGGGTGACGTCGAGCGCCTGGGTGAGCCGCCGCAGCCGCCGTGTGTCCTCGGCGGCGATCACGTCGGCCCCCGCCAGTTCGGCGGCGAGCCGGGGCGGTGCGTCCGTGATGTCGCCGATGGGGGTGCCTGCCAGTACAAGGATTCCTGTCACGCCCCAATCGTCGCAGGGAACCGCGGGACTCCCACAGAAGCGTTCCCTACGATGGCGCGGTGACCAGTACCGCGTCCTCCACGGACACCCGGCAGGACCAGTCCTCCCCCGAGGGGCGGGCCGAGTCCTCGTGGCAGCAGCGGCTGCGCCGCTTCGGATACGCGCCGGCGGATCCCCGCGGCGACGTCCGGGACCGTCTGGTTCCGCCGTACGCCGGCGCCGAGCCGAGTCCGCGCATGTGGGCGGCGCTCGGCGTCGCCCACCCGCTCGCCGTGCGGATCAACCGCTGGGCGGGCTGGGCCGGACCGCTGCTGGTGGCGCTGTTCGCGGGGGTGCTGCGGTTCTGGCACCTGGGCAGCCCGAAGGACGTGATATTCGACGAGACGTACTACGCGAAGGACGCGTGGGCGATCGTCCACCGCGGCTACGAGGTCAACTGGGACAAGGAGGTCAACGACCTCATCCTCAACTCGGGCGGAAACGTTCCGATCCCCACGGACGCCGCGTACGTCGTCCATCCGCCGGTCGGGAAGTACGTGATCGGCCTGGGCGAGCTGATGTTCGGGTTCGATCCGTTCGGCTGGCGGTTCATGACCGCGCTGCTGGGCACGCTGTCGGTGCTGATGCTGTGCCGGATCGGGCGCCGGCTGCTGCGTTCCACGTTCCTCGGCTGCCTTGCGGGCGCGTTGATGGCGGTGGACGGGCTGCACTTCGTGATGAGCCGCACGGCGTTGCTGGACGGCGTGCTGATGTTCTTCGTGCTGGCGGCCTTCGGCTGTCTGCTGGTCGACCGGGACCGGGCGCGCGCGAGGCTGGCCGCGGCGCTCCCGGTGGACGAGGACGGCCGGGCGCGGCCGGACGCGTACACGGCGGAGCACACCCGTCTGGGGTGGCGGCCCTGGCGGCTGGCGGCGGGCGTGATGCTGGGTCTGGCCTTCGGCACGAAGTGGAACGGCCTGTACTTCCTGGCCGCGTTCGGCGTGCTGACGGTCCTGTGGGACGCCGGCGCGCGCCGGGTGGCGGGCGCCCCGCACCCCTACCTCACGATGCTGAAGCGGGACGCCGGCTGGGCGTTCCTGTCGACGGTGCCGGTCGCGATCGCCACGTACGTCGCCTCCTGGACGGGCTGGATCCTCTCCCCCGACGACGGCAAGGGCGGCTACTACCGGAACTGGGCGGCGACGGACGGCAAGGACAGCGCCTGGTCGTGGCTGTTCCCCGACTGGTGGCGCAGCCTGTGGCACTACGAGAACCAGGTGTACGACTTCCACGTCGGCCTGCACTCGCCGCACACCTACGAGTCCAACCCGTGGACGTGGATCGTCACCGGCCGCCCGGTGTCCTTCTTCTACGAGGACCCCGACTCCGGCGTGGCCGGCTGCCCCGTCGACGCGGGCGGCAAGTGCGCCCGCGAGGTGCTGGCGCTGGGCACGCCGATGCTGTGGTGGGCGGCCTGCTTCGCGCTGCTGTACGTGCTGTGGCGCTGGTTCTTCCGCCGCGACTGGCGGGCGGGCGCCATCGCCTGCGGGATCGTGGCCGGCTACCTGCCCTGGTTCTTCTACCAGGAACGGACGATCTTCTTCTTCTACGCCGTGGTCTTCGTGCCGTTCCTGTGCCTGGCGGTGGCGATGCTGATCGGCGCCCTGCTCGGCCCGCCCCGCTCGGACGACGGCCGCCGGGTGGCGGGCGCGACGGGCGCGGGCGTCCTGGTGCTGCTGATCGCCTGGAACTTCATCTACTTCTGGCCCATCCACACCGGCCAGTCCATCCCGATCGACGACTGGCGGTCGCGGATGTGGCTGGATACCTGGGTTTAGCGGCCGGATACCCGGCGTTGGGCGGGGCCGGCAACAACGATCGGGAAAACTCCGGCCGCCGTTGTGGCATCCCGTGCCTACAGTGCGTGGGGACTACAACGGGAGGGGCGCGCGATGCGCAGGGGGGTCAAGGTCGGCATCGTCGGCGGGGTGTTCGCCGCGATGGTCGGCGGTGCGGGGTACGGGGCGTTCAACGTGGTGTCCGCGCTGGACGGGGGCGGCGGGGACGGAGGCGGGGGCGCCGGTGGGACCGCGGCCGTGGAGACCGGGCCGCCCGGCGCGGACGAGGTGCGCGAGACCGCGCGGAAGTTCTTCGCCGCGTGGTCGAACGCCGATGGGGCCGCCGCGGCACGGCTCACCAACAACGCCGTCGAGGCGGAGCCGGTGCTGACCGCGTTCGGGGAGTCGGCGCACATCACCGACGTGAGGATCACGCCCGCCCCGGCGAAGGACAGCACCGTGCCGTTCTCCGTCGAGGGCAGGGTGTCGTTCGGGGGGAAGTCGAAGCCGATCGCCTACGACAGCGCGCTGACCGTCGTGCGTGGCGTGACCACCGGGCGGCCGCTGGTCGACTGGGAGCCGTCCGTCGTCCACCCCCGGCTGAAGGCGGGCGACACGCTGGTCACGGAGGAGTCGGCGAGCGCTCCCGTGGAGGCCCTGGACCGCGACGGGAAGGTGCTGTCGAGGAAGGAGTACCCCTCCCTCGGGCCGATCCTGGACACGCTGCGCAAGCGGTACGGCGACAAGGCGGGCGGCGAGCCCGGCGTCGAGCTGGTCGTGCGGCACGCGGCGGCCGAGGCGGCCGACACCCCGCTCGTGACCCTGTCCGAGGGGCGGCCGGGCCGGCTGCCGACCACTCTGAGCGCGGCCGTGCAGGCGGCGGCCGAGCGGGCGGTGCGGCGGTACGACGAGTCGTCCGTGGTCGCCCTCAAGCCCAGCACCGGCGAGGTGCTCGCGGTGGCGAACAACCGCGCGGACGCCTTCAACGCGGCCTTCGAGGGACGGGTCGCGCCCGGCTCCACGATGAAGATCGTCACCGCGGCGATGCTCATCGACAACGGCGTGACCACGATGAACGGCCCGGCGCCCTGCCCGCCCACCGCGACCTGGCAGAGCCAGACCTTCCAGAACCTCACCGGCATGCAGCCCGACGAGGGCGCCACCCTGGCGAACAGTTTCCTGCGCTCGTGCAACACGGCCTTCATCAAGCTCGTGGACGAGCAGCCGCTCACGGACGCGTCGCTGACGCAGGAGGCGCAGCAGCGGTTCGGGATCGGCCGGGACGACTGGAAGACCGGCATCACCTCCTTCGACGGCAGCGTCCCGCCGGTGGCCGGACCGGACCGCGCGGCTGGCGCGATCGGCCAGGGCCAGGTGCAGATGAACCCGCTGACCGTGGCGTCGGTGACGGCGACCGCGATGACGGGCGCGTTCCGGCAGCCGTATCTGGTCTCCCCGGACCTGGACGGCCGGCAGCTCGCCACCGCCGACGGCCTGCCCGCGAGCACGGCGGCCCAGCTCAAGCAGATGATGCGGCTGACCGCCACGCAGGGCACGGGCGCGTCGGCGATGAGCGGCCTCGGCGGCGACATCGGGGCGAAGACCGGCTCGGCCGAGGTCGCGGGGCAGGCCACGTCGGACAGCTGGTTCACCGGCTTCCGCAACGACCTCGCGGCGGCGGCCATGACCAAGGAGGGCGGCCGCGGTGGTGAGGCGGCCGGCCCCATCGTGGCGGACGTGCTGCGGGCAGGAGGCTGAACCGCTCCACAGGACGGGACTCTAAGGTGGTCGCCGTCGTTGGATGCGTGAGGCGGACGAGGGCGCCCCGGGTGACGGGGGCAGGGCCGGGACAGCGCGGAGGATCGGGAAGCAGTGGGCAAGAGAAGGCGTGTCGCCGAGCGACGGAAGACGAATCCCGCCCTCATCGGCGGGGTGATCGCCGTGGCCGCCGCCGGGGCCGGGGTCGGCGCCTACGCGCTCTTCGCCGGCGGCGGCACGACCGGGACCGCCGCGAGCGCCGGCCACCAGCAGGTGCGGTCGGTGCGGACCGGCCCGCTCACCGCCGACGAGGTCGACGGGGCGGCGACCCGTTTCCTCACCGCCTGGCAGCGGGGCGACGCCGCGAAGGCCGCCCGCGCCACCGACGACGCCAAGGCCGCCAAGGCCCTGCTCGCCGGTCACGCGAAGGACGCCCGGATCACGGACCTCGCACTCACTCCCGGCGTCCGCAAGGGCGATCGCGTCGCCTTCACCGTCCGGGGCGAGGTGCGCCACGGCGACACCGCGAAGCCGCTGACGTACCGCAGCGCGCTGACCGTCGTCCGCGACGGCGGCGACGGCGAGCCGGTGGTCGACTGGCGGCCCTCCGTCGTCCACCCCGACCTGCGCGAGGGCGACCGGCTGGTCACGGGCGAGGCCGGCGACCCGCCCGTGACGGCGCTGGACCGCGACGGCGGGAAGCTGACCACGAAGAAGTACCCGTCGCTGGGGCCGGTGCTGGACGGGCTGCGCGAGAAGTACGGCAGAACGGCCGGCGGCACGGCGGGCGTCGAGTTGCGTGTGGTGCGCGGCAAGGCGTCCACGGCGAAGAAGCTGTCCGACAAGACGCTGCTGGAGCTGAGCGAGGGCACCCCGGGCACGGTGAGGACGACGCTCAGCCCGCGCCTGCAGGCCGCCGCCGAGAAGCAGGTCGCCGCGAAGTCCCGGGCGTCGGTGGTGGTGCTGCGCCCGTCCACGGGCGAGATCCTCGCGGTGGCGAACTCCTCCCCCGGCTTCAACACCGCCTTCCAGGGCTCGCTCGCGCCCGGATCCACGATGAAGGTCATCACCGCGTCGCTGCTGATCGAGAAGGGGCTGGCGTCGGCGGACAAGGCGCACCCCTGCCCGAAGTACTTCACCTACGGCGGCTGGAAGTTCCACAACGATGACAAGTTCAGGATCGAGGACGGCACCTTCAAGGCCAGCTTCGCCCGGTCCTGCAACACGGCCTTCATCAGCCGGGCGCCGAAGCTGGAGGACGACGACCTGACCGAGCAGGCGCAGCAGGTCTTCGGCCTGTCGCTGAACAACTGGGCGGTCGGCGTGCCCACCTTCGACGGCTCGGTGCCGGTGCAGACGAAGGCCCCGATGGGGGCGTCGCTGATCGGGCAGGGCGGGGTGCGGATGAACCCGCTGAACATGGCGTCGGTGTCGGCGACCGTGAAGTCGGGGGTGTTCCGGCAGCCGTATCTGGTGTCCCCGTCGGTGGACGGGCGGACGCTCGCGAAGGCGGCGCGCACGATGTCCGGGGGCACGCTGGCGCAGTTGCGGGAGCTGATGGCGTACACGGCGGCGTACGGCACGGCGGCGGAGGCGATGGCCGGGGTCACCGGCGACGTCGGCGCGAAGACGGGGTCGGCGGAGGTCGACGGCCAGAAGAAGCCGAACGGGTGGTTCACCGCGTACCGGGGCGACCTCGCGGCGGCGGGCGTCGTCCAGGCGGCGGGGCACGGCGGCGAGACGGCGGGCCCGATCGTGGCCGCGCTGCTCAAGCACGGCGGCTGATCGGGCGGCGCTGCTCGAGCAGCAGGGCGGCCGATCGGGGCGGCGCTGCCCCGGAAACAGGGCGGCCGATCGGGGCGGCCCGCCGGCGGGGCGGCTTGGTCGGCCGCCCCCGGTCCGCAGCGGGCGCGGCCCCTACGGCGGGCAGCCCGCGTCCGGTCAGTGGTGCACCGGCGTCTCAGTGGTGCACCGGCGTCGTGGCCTCGGCGTGGGTGCGCCGCAGGAAGCGCACCAGCGTCTTCGACTCGAACTCGACGACCGAGACGCCGTGCGCCGTGTGGAACTCGACCACGGCCTGAACGCGCCCGCACGGCCACACCCGTACGTCGCCCGAGCCGGCCGGGGCGCGCAGGCCCTGTTCCAGCACCTCGCGGGAACAGGCCCACTCCTGGGCGCCCGGCAGGGCGATGCGGACCGTGCGCGGATCGCTGTCGGGGTCGTAGCGCAGGACGACCGGAACCGCTCCGTGTTCCTCGGACGCCCCGGCGTCCATGTCCGTGACGATGTGTGCTCGCGCGTACTGTTCGACTACAGACATCGGACGGCCCCTTTACTCAGCGTGGCCTGTGCGGAAGCCATGAATCCGCTCCCAGTCCAATGTCCCACAATCCGGGAATCACACCTCCCGGAGCGATCCGGTTCGGCCCCTTTAGCACATCGAGACGCTCTCGCTCTTGCAAAGCGTTCGCATTAAGCCACTATCATCGAACGGTGCATGTACCTGACGGATTCATCAACGCGCCCCTCTCCGTCGCGGCCGGAGCCGTCGCCGCCGGCGCCGTCGCCGTGAGCCTGCGCGGCGCGCGCCGCGAACTGGACGAGCGCACCGCACCGCTGGCCGGGCTGGTGGCGGCGTTCATCTTCGCCGTGCAGATGCTGAACTTCCCGGTCGCCGCCGGGACCAGCGGACATCTGCTCGGCGGAGCCCTGGCCGCGATACTCGTCGGCCCCTACACAGGCGTGCTGTGCATATCCGTGGTCCTGCTGATGCAGGGCATCCTCTTCGCGGACGGCGGCCTGACCGCGCTCGGCGTGAACATCACCGACATGGCCGTCGTCGGAACCGTCGTCGCCTACCCCGTCTTCCGGGGTCTGGTGAAGGTGCTGCCGCGTTCCCGGCGGTCGATCACCGCCGCCTCCTTCGTCGCCGCGCTGCTGTCGGTGCCGGCCGCCGCCGTCGCCTTCACGTTCCTGTACTGGCTCGGCGGCACCGCCGACGTCTCCATCGGCAAGGTCGCCACCGCCATGGTCGGCGTCCACCTCCTCATCGGCATCGGCGAGGCCGCGATCACGGCGCTGACGGTCGGCGCGGTCGTCGCCGTACGGCCGGACCTGGTGTACGGCGCCCGGGACCTGCGCCGGCCGCTGAAGCTGCGGGTCGGCGGCGAGCTGGTCGACGCCCCGGCCCCGGAGCCCGAGCCGGCCCGCGCGCGTTCGCCGCGCACGGTGTGGATCGCCGGTCTGGCCGCCTCCCTGGTGCTCGCCGGGTTCGTCAGCTTCTACGCCTCCGCCAGCCCCGACGGCCTGGAGAAGGTCGCCGCCGACAACGGCATCGACGAGAAGGCCGAGGAGCACGCCGTCGCCGACTCGCCGCTCGCCGACTACGGCGTCGAGGACGTCGAGGACGCCCGGCTGTCCGGGGGCCTCGCGGGGGTGATCGGCGTCGGCGTGACCGTCGTCGCGGGCACCGCCGTCTTCTGGTCGGTGCGCCGCCGCCGCAGCGACGAGCCGGCCGGCCCCGCGGACGTGCCGGCCGCCCGCCCGAGCGCCTGACATGGGCGCCGGACACGCGCACAAGCTGTACCGGCACGGGCACTCGCCCGTGCACGCTCTGCCGCCGCACACCAAGCTCGCGGCCGTCTTCGCGTTCGTGGTGGTCGTGGTGTCCACCCCGCGCGAGGCGATGTGGGCCTTCGGGGTCTACGCCGTGCTGCTGGCGGTGGTCGCGGTCGTCGCGCGCGTGCCGGCCCCGTTCCTGCTCAAGCGGCTGCTGATCGAGGTGCCGTTCGTCGCGTTCGCGGTGCTGATGCCGTTCGTCGCGGAGGGCGAGCGCACGGAGGTGCTGGGCGTGTCGCTCAGCGTCAGCGGTCTGTGGGGCGCCTGGAACGTCCTCGCCAAGGGCACCCTCGGCGTCGCCGCCTCCGTGCTGCTGGCGTCCACCACCGAACTGCGCGAGCTGCTGCTCGGCCTGCAACGGCTGAAGCTGCCGCCGCTGCTGGTGCAGATCGCCTCCTTCATGATCCGCTACGGCGACGTCATCGCCGACGAGATGCGGCGGATGCGGATCGCCCGGGAGTCCCGCGGTTTCGAGGCGCGCGGCGTGCGGCACTGGGGCGTGCTGGCGAAGTCGGCGGGCGCGCTGTTCATCCGGTCCTACGAGCGCGGCGAGCGCGTGCACCTGGCGATGATCAGCCGCGGGTACGCCGGGTCCATGCCGGTGATCGACGAGGTGACCGCGTCGCGGGCGCAGTGGTCGGGCGCGTTCGCCCTCCCGGCGACCGCTCTCGCCGTCTGTCTGCTGGGATGGGTGCTGTGACTGCTTCCCTCGAGGTCTCGGGCCTCGCCTTCGCCTACCCCGACGGCCACCAGGCCCTGTTCGGCGTGGACTTCCGGATCGAGCGCGGCGAACGGGTCGCGCTGCTCGGGCCGAACGGCGCGGGCAAGACGACGCTCGTGCTGCACCTCAACGGCATCCTCGGCGGCGGCACGGGCAGCGTGACGGTCGCCGGGCTGCCGGTCGGACGCAAGCACATGGCGGAGATCCGGCGCCGGGTCGGGATCGTCTTCCAGGACCCGGACGACCAGTTGTTCATGCCGACCGTGCGCGAGGACGTCGCCTTCGGCCCGGCGGCGGCCGGGCTGAAGGGGCCGGAGCTGGAGGCGCGCGTGGACCGGGCGCTGGAGCAGGTCGGGATGGCCGCGTTCAAGGACCGGCCGCCGCACCATCTGTCCTTCGGGCAGCGCCGGCGGGTCGCGGTGGCGACGGTGCTGGCGATGGAGCCGGAGATCCTCGTCCTGGACGAGCCGTCGTCCAACCTCGACCCCGCCTCCCGCCGCGAACTCGCCGACATCCTGCGCTCGTTGGACGTCACCGTCCTCATGGTCACCCACGACCTGCCCTACGCGCTGGAGCTGTGCCCGCGCTCGCTGATCCTCAGCGACGGCGTGATCGCCGCCGACGGCCCGACCGGCACCCTGCTCTCCGACGAGCAGCTGATGCGCGCCCACCGGCTGGAGCTGCCCTTCGGGTTCGACCCCAGGTCCGTGACAATGGGCGCGTGACGCGACACGAGAACGCCCGGGACGACGCCGTCGCCGTCGAGGAAGGGGCTCAGGGGCCGGAAGGGTCGCTGCTCCTGGACGAGCAGCTGTGCTTCGCGCTGTACGCCGCCCAGCGGGCGGTGACGGCCGCCTACCGGCCGCTCCTGGACGAACTCGGGCTCACCTACCCGCAATACCTGGTGCTGCTGGTGCTGTGGGAGCGCGGCGAGACGACGGTGAAGGACCTGGCCGCCGCCCTGCGCCTGGACTACGGCACCGTCTCGCCGCTGCTCAAGCGGCTCCAGGCGGCCGCCTCGCGGTCGCCCTCAGCGTCTCCCTGCCGGTGCTGGACGCGCAGGTCGCGGCCCGGCTGGTCGACGCGGCGCACGAGGTGTGCCCGTACTCGAACGCGACCCGCGGGAACGTCGACGTGACGATTCTGCTGGGATAGCGGGCAGCGGGCGGCCGGAATCGGCCGGTGGGCGGGGGCGTTGCAGGGAGCGTGACGCCGCGAGGGAACGGGAGTACGGACGTGGATGTGAACGGCACGGTCGCCGAGGGGTTCGAACCGGTCGGGGACGCGTTCGTCCGCAACTTCGAGGTGCTCGGCGACCGGGGCGCGGCCGTCTCCGTCTACCGGGACGGGCGCCGGGTCGTCGACCTGTGGGCCGGGGTCCGGGACGTCGACGGCACGGACGGGGCGGCGCCCTGGGAGCGCGGCACCGCGCAGATCGTGCGCAGCGCGACGAAGGGCGTGGCGGCGGCCGTGGTGCTGCTGCTGCACCAGCGCGGGTTGCTGGACCTGGACGCGCCGGTGGCGGCGTACTGGCCGGAGTTCAAGGCGGGCGGCAAGGAGCGGGTCCTGGTGCGGGACGTGCTCGCCCACCGGGCCGGGGTGCCGGTGCTGGACCGCCCGCTGGACGCGCGGGAGGCGCTGGACCCGGAGCGGGGGCCGGCGGCCGTGGCGGCGCAGGCCCCGGTGTGGGAGCCCGGCACGGACCACGGCTACCACGCGCTGACGTACGGCTGGATGGTGGACGAGCTGACCCGGCGGGTCACCGGGCGGCGGACAGGCGAGTGGCTCGCGGCGGAGGTCACCGGGCCGCGCGGCCTGGAGCTGTGGCTGGGGCTGCCCGAGGCGGAGACCGGGCGCGTGGGGCGGGTCGGCGAGACCGAGGCGCCGTCGGCCGGCGGCGTCCTGCGCACCCGGCCCAAGCGTGCGGTGGCCGAGGCCTACCGGGACCCCGGCTCCCTCACCCGGCGGGCCTTCGCGGCCGTGACGCCGTTCCCCGACCAGAACGACCCCGCATACCGCGCCGCGTCCCTGCCCGCGACGAACGGCATCGCCACGGCGGACGGCCTGGCCCGTTTCTACGCCTCGCTGATCGGCGAGGTGGACGGCGAGCGGGCCCTTTTCACGCCGGAGACGGTGGAACTGGCCCGGCGTGAGCACGCGTCGGGGCCGGACCGGGTACTGGTGGTCAACACCCGTTTCGGCCTGGGCTACATGCTGCACGGCGGGGCCTCGCCACTGCTGTCGCCCGGCTCCTTCGGCCACCCGGGCCGGGGCGGCGCCCTCGCGTTCGCCGATCCGGAGGCCGGCGTCGCCTTCGCCTATGTGACGAACGGCTTCCGCAAGAGCGTCACGGCCGACCCGAGGGCGCAGGCGCTGGTGACGGCGGTACGGCAGTCGCTGGGCCGCTGACCGGGCTCACACGTGGATCGGGTGCGAGGTCCGTCCCGACGCCTCGTCGATCTCGTCGTGCGCCTTGGTGAGCAGCCGCATCGCCAGCTCGTTCAGTGCCCGGGCGCCGGCGATCTCCTCGCCCACCCGGGGCTGGTTGGGGTCGGTGCGGTGCCGGGTGGCGTGCCCGTGGGCGCGCACCTCGCTCCCGTCCGGCAAGCGCACCAGCGCGGCCGCTTTCGTGTGCTGGTCGTCCTCCTGGAACTCCAGCTCGACGTGCCATCCCACTGCGGTGTGCATCATGACGATCACCTCCGGAAGACCTCCTTCCAGGGTGCGCCCGACGGGGCGCGGGCGCACCCACGCGGGCGGCCACCGGACAGCCACCGGGCCGCTACCGGCGTTCGCGCACGTCCACGAGGTCGCCGCCGGCGTGGGCGATCAGCGTCTTGGGCTCCATCGGGAACACGGTGTGGGGGTCGCCGGCGGCGGCCCAGACGACGTCGTGGGCGAGCAGCCCACGGTCGGCGAGCACGCGCGTGCGCGTCCGGTGGCCGAAGGGCGGGACGCCGCCGATGGCGTACCCGGTGACCTCGCGCACGACCGCGGCGTCGGCGCGCGTGACGCGCTGCGCGCCGAGCGCCTCGCGCACCAGCCCGAGGTCGACGCGGGAGGCGCCGTCCATGAGCACCAGGACGGGGACGCCGTCGGCCGCGAAGACCAGTGACTTGCAGATCTGACCCAGCTCGCATCCGATGGCCGCGGCCGCCTCGGCGGCGGTCCGGGTGGCCTCGGGAAATCTCCGTGCCCGCTCGCCGACGTCCCCGAGCCCCAGCTCCCGCAGAGCCTCGCCGAACCGCGGATGCACCGCACCACTCGTCGTCATACGGGGCACGCTAACGGCGCGAGCGGCGCGGACGCGACCGAGTTACCCCGGTACGGCATGACGGCGGGCGCCCACGGCCGGAGGCCTCCGTGCGCCGCTCCCTCCGCGCCGCCGCGGCCGTCGCGGTCGCCTCCGCAGCCGTCCTCGCCGGCGGCTGCACCGGCCCTGCCGAAACCGCCGCCCCCGCGCAGAGCCGTCCCGCGCAGCCCTCCGCCGAGCAGACGCCCGCCGAGCGGCCCCCGGCCGGAGGAACGCCGTGGCCCTCCGGACTGGAACTCCCCCTCCAGGCCCGGTTCCTCGTCGCCGAGACGACCGGCACCCGCGGCAGGGACCTCCCCGGGCCTTGACCGGCGGACGTACTCCGTCCACGCCCACTGCACCGGCGAGGGCCGGGTGACCCGGTCGACCGGGACGGCGGGGGCGAGCCCCATCCGGTGGCATGCGACGGCGCGCCGACGGCCGGTGTCGTGCATACGCCAGAGAAAGCCGCAGCTCCTCGCCGTCCGGGTGAGCGGCGGCGCCGTCGTCCGGGTGAGCGGCGGCGCCGTCGTCCGGAGGTTCGCCGTCGTCTCGGGCAGCCACCGGGGCTGACGTCCCGGCGGCACGAAGAAGCCGGTGAGGGCCTGCCCCGTCCCCACGGTGCCCTCACCGGCTTGTCTGCGGCGTGTCAGACGCGCGCCAGCGCCCGGTCCTCGTCCGTGTCGTCGGCCGGACCCGACAGGTCGCGCAGGCCCTCGCCCTCGACGTCGACGTTGGGCAGGGCGCGGTCGAGCCACTTCGGCAGCCACCAGGCCCTCTTGCCCAGCAGCGCCAGGACCGCCGGGACGATGGCCATGCGGACCACGAACGCGTCGAAGAAGACCGCGATCGCGAGGCCGAAGCCGATCATCTTGACCATGGACTCGCTGGAGCCGATGAAGCCCGCGAAGACCGCCATCATGATGACCGCCGCCGCCGTGACGACCCGCGCACCGTGCCTGAAGCCGGTGACGACCGCCTGGCTCGGGCTCTCGCCGTGGACGTACGCCTCGCGCATGCGGGTCACGAGGAACACCTCGTAGTCCATCGCCAGGCCGAAGACCACGCCGACCATGAAGATCGGCATCATCGACATGACCGGACCGGTCTCCTCGACGCCCATCAGGCCGGCCAGCCAGCCCCACTGGAAGACCGCGACCACGGCGCCGAGGGCCGCCATCACGGAGAGCAGGAAGCCGAGAGCCGCCTTCAGCGGGACCAGGACCGAGCGGAAGACCACGATCAGGAGGAGGAAGGCCAGGCCGACCACCAGGATCAGGTACGGCACCAGCGCGTCGTTCAGCTTCTGCGAGACGTCGATGTTCATCGCCGTCGAACCGGTGACCAGGACCGTGGCCCCGGTGTCCGCCTTGATGCCGGCGCCGGTGTCCCGGATGGCGTGGACCAGGTCCTCCGTGGTGACCGAGGACGGCTTGGCGTCGGGGATCACGGTGATCGTCGCCGTGTCGCCGGACTTGTTCGGCGCCGGCGGGGTCACGGTGACGACGTCGTCCAGACCCTTGATGTCGTCGACGACGCCGTTGAACACCTCGGTCGGGTCGTCGGCGCCCTTGGCGTCGGTGACCACCATCAGCGGGCCGTTGAAGCCGGGACCGAAGCCCTCGGACAGCAGGTCGTAGGCCCGGCGCTGGGTGGTGGAGGTCGGCTGGGAGCCGTCGTCGGGCAGGCCCAGCTCCAGCGAGGCCGCGGGGACCGCCGCCGCGCCGAGGCCGATCACGCCCAGCAGCAGCACGGCCACCGGACGGCGGACGACGAAGCTCGCCCAGCGGGTGCCCATGTTCGGGCGGGCCGCCCCGCCGTCCTGGTTCTTCTTGCGCCCGCCGCCGAGCAGCTTGCCCTTCTCGCCCGCCGGACGGACCTTGCGGCCCGCGTAGCCGAGGAGCGCCGGGATCATGGTGAGCGCGATCAGGACCGCGATGGCGACGGTGCCCGCCGCCGCGACGCCCATCTTGGTGAGCATCGGGATGTTGACGACCGCGAGGCCGACCAGGGCGATCACGACGGTCAGACCGGCGAAGACGACCGCGGAGCCCGCGGTGCCGACGGCCCGGCCGGCCGCCTCCTCGCGCCCGCGGCCCTCGGCCAGTTCGGCCCGGTAGCGGGAGACGATGAACAGCGCGTAGTCGATGCCGACCGCGAGGCCGATCATCATCGCCAGAGTGGAGGTGGTGGAGCCCAGGTCCAGCGTGCTGGCGAGGGCGGTGATGGACGAGACGCCGATGCCGACGCCGATGAGCGCGGTGAGCAGCGGCATGCCGGCCGAGATCAGCGAGCCGAAGGTGATGACGAGGACCACCGCGGCGACCGCGATGCCGATGATCTCCGTGGTGCCGGTGTGCGGCACGGCCTGGAGCGCGTCACCGCCGATCTCGACGGTCAGCCCGGCGTCCCGCGCCTGCTGGGCGGCGTCCTCCAGGGCCTCCTTGGTGGACTCCTCCAGCTCCATGCCGGAGACGTCGTAGCGCACCGACGCGTAGGCGATCGCGCCGTCCTTGCTGACGGCGTTCTCCGTGTACGGGTCGGCGACGGAGGCCACCTCGGAGCCGCCGGACAGCTCCTTCACCGTCTCCTGGACGGTCTCCTTGGGGCCGGCGTCGGTCATCTTCTCGCCGGCCGGCGCCTTGAAGACGACCCGTGCGGTCGCTCCGTCGGCGCTCATGCCGGGGAAGCGCTCCTCCAGCAGGTCGAAGGCCTTCTGGGCCTCGGTGCCGGGGATGGAGAAGGAGGCGGAGCCGGGGGTGGGGGCGCTCGCCGCGCCGACACCCGCCAGCGTCAGCAGCGCCACCCATATCAGGGCGACGAAGTGCCGTCGCCGAAAGGCGAACCGGCCGAGTTTGTAGAGGAACGTGGCCACGAGGGCGTACTCCCGGTCAGGTCGTGGGTACTTCAGGGCAGGGATGATCAGCCCGACGACGTGAGCGGTGACGTCAGGTGGTGCTGATGGTCGTGCTGCAGGTCGTGCCGCTGGGGAAGGGGGCTGGCAGGGGACTGTCAGTGAGCCGGAACGCCGAGGGCGGGGAGGACCACGGCGTCGATGTACGCGCGCAGGAACGCCTGCGTCGGTGGCTGGTCGTCGATCAGCGTCCGCGTCGCGAACGCCCCGACCAGCATGTGCACGATGTAGTCGAGCGCGGGGCGGTCCGGCTGGACCTCGCCGCGGTCGACGGCCCGCTGCATGACGCGCTGGAACTCGTCCATCTCGGGTTCGACGAGGAGTTCCTTGAACGCCTTCAGCAGATCCGCGTTGTTGTGCACCGCCATGGCCAGGGCCCGCATCAGCGCGGAGTTCTGGGCCATGGCGCAGTCGTCCTCGCGGGTCACCAGGGCGTGCAGGTCGCCCCGCAGCGACCCGGTGTCGATGTCGCCGATGGAGCCCGGCTTGCTGTGCCGCAGGGCCCGGACCACCAGCTCGGCCTTGCCGCCCCACTGGCGGTAGAGCGTCGCCTTGCTGGACCGGGTGCGGGCGGCCACGGCGTCCATGGTGAGGGCGTCGTAGCCGACCTCGCGGAGCAGGTCGAGCACCGCTTCGTACAGTTCGGCCTCGCGCTCGGGGGTGATCCGGCTGCGACGTGCCGTCGCCGTAGCCGTCACGGTCTCCGTCATGTCGTCCCACCTTCCCGTCGAACCGAATCCGTACGACACCGTTTCGTACAAGACGAAGGTAGCGCACCCACCCTGCGAAACGAAACCGTTTCGTTCGTGGTGTGGGTCACGCCGCACGCTTCCACGCACCCCCGGCGCGCGCACCCGTGCGCCAAAGGCACGAGTTGCCCCGGTGCGTCCCAGGGAAAAGCATGGTGACGTGACCTATCTGCGCCTGCCCCACCTCAGCGGTGACCTGCTGTGCTTCGTCGCCGAGGACGACCTCTGGCTCGCCTCCGCCGACGGACCGGGCCGCGCCTGGCGGCTCACCGTCGACCGCACCAAGCTGGGGCACCCCCGCTTCTCGCCGGACGGCCGGCAGATCGCGTTCACGAGCTGGCGCACCCTCGTGCCCGAGCTGCACCTCGTCCCGGTGGACGGCGGACCCGCGCGCCGGCTCACCCACTGGGGCAGCCCCGACACCCGCGTCTGCGGCTGGACGCCCCCCGACGCGGACGGACACAGCGACATCCTCGCCGTCGCCTCGCACGGCGAGCCCTTCTCCCACTTCACCTGGTCCTACAAGGTCTCCCCCGACGGCGACCCCGGCCGCAAACTCCCCTGGGGCCCGGTCACCGACATCCAGGTCGGCGACGTCGACGGCGAGCGCCGCACCCTCCTGCTGACCGGCACCCCGCCGCACGAACCGGCCTCCTGGCAGCGCTACCGGGGCGGCGCCACCGGCCGCCTCTGGCTGCACGGCCGACGGCTCCTCGCCGACCTGGAGGGCCATCTGCACTCCCCCCTGTTCGTCGGCGACCGGATCGCCTTCCTCTCCGACCACGAGGGCGTCGGCAACCTCTACTCCTGCGCCCACGACGGCTCCGACCTGCGCCGTCACACCGACCACGACGCCTTCTACGCCCGGCACGCCGCGAGCGACGGCGCCCGCGTCGTCTACCAGTGCGCCGGCGACCTGTGGATCGTGGACGACCTGTCGCCCGGCTCCCGGCCCCGCCGCCTCGACGTGCGCCTGAGCGGACCGCGCGCGGGCCGCCGTACGTACCAGGTCCCCGCGGCCCAGCACGTCGCCGGACTCTCGGTGGACGAGACGGGCCGGGCGAGCGCGGTCGTGGTGCGCGGCAGCCTGTACTGGCTCACCCACCGCGACGGTCCCGCCCGCACCATCGCCGACACCCCGGGCGTACGGGTCCGGCTCCCGGAGATGCTGGGCCCCGGCGGCCAGGTCGCCTACGTCACGGATGCGGAGGGCGAGGACGCGATCGAGATCGCCTCCCTGCCGCGCGCCACCGGCGTCCGCCCGCCGCGCCGGCTGGCCTCCGGGCGGCTGGGCCGGGTGCTGGAGCTGGTGTCCGACCCCCAGGGCGAGCGGCTGGCCGTCGCCTCGCACGACGGGCGGCTGCTGCTGCTCGACGTGACCGAGGAAGGCTCGGCGGGCGGCGACGTGACCGAAGAGGGCGGGGCGGGCGGCGCGGTCACCGAGCTGGTCCGCTCCGACAACGGCCCCGTTCGCGACCTCGCCTTCTCCCCCGACGGCTCCTGGCTGGCCTGGTCGCATCCCGGCATCGGGCGTTCCCTGCGCCAGATCAGGCTCGCCAGGATCCAGGACCGGCTGATCGTGGACGTCACCAACGGCCGCTTCGAGGACGAGAACCCCGTCTTCACCAGCGACGGCCGCTATCTCGCCTTCCTGTCCTGGCGCGGCTTCGACCCGGTCTACGACGTGCACACCGGCGACCTGTCCTTCCCGCTGGGCTGCCGCCCCTATCTGGTCCCGCTGTCCTCGGCGACCCCGTCCCCGTTCGCGCTGTCGCCCGACGGGCGTCCGGCAGCGGGGGGCCTGGACCCGGTGGAGGACGAGGAGCCCGGCGACGGCAGCGCCCCCACCGTGGAGGTCGAGGGCCTGCCGAGCAGGGTCACGCCGTTCCCGGTGGCGGCCTCCAAGTACTCGGCGCTGTTCCCGGTCGCCGGCGGCGGACTGGTCTGGCTGCGCTGGCCGATCTCGGGCGCGCTGGGCGAGACCTTCGCCAACCCCGACGACACCACGGGCCGCCCGACGCTGGAGCACTTCACCATCAGCAAGGCGAAGAAGTCCGAACTCGTCTCCCACCTCGACTGGTTCGCGGTCAGCGGCGACGGCAGCCGGCTGGTCGTCGTCGACGAGGGTGACCTGCGCGCGGTGCCGGCCACCGAGCCCGGCGACGGCGACACGACCACCTGGATCGACCTGCGCCGCATCCTCCACGAGGTCGATCCGGGCGCGGAGTGGCGGCAGGCGTACGAGGAGGCGGGCCGGATCATCCGGGCCCACTTCTGGGACCCGGGGATGTGCGGCATCGACTGGGACGCGGTGCTCGCCCAGTACCGCCCGCTGGTCGAACGGGTCGCCTCCCCCGACGAGTTCGCCGACCTGCTGCGCGAGGTGCTCGGCGAACTGGGCACCTCCCACGCCTATGTCACCGCCGCCCGCCGCAACGAGGGGCCTCCGGTCTACCAGCGCCGGCAGGGCCTGCTCGGCGCCAACTTCGTGTGCCGGGACGGCCGGTGGATGGTCAAGCGGATCCTGCCCGGCGAGTCCTCCGACTCCAAGGCCCGCTCCCCGCTGGCCGGTTCGGGCGTCCGCGAGGGCGCGGTGCTCACCCATGTGGACGGGCGGCCGGTGGATCCGGTGACCGGCCCCCACCCGCTGCTCGCCGCGGCGGGCGGTACGACGGTGGAGCTGACCTTCGTCCCGGCGGAGGGCCAGGGCCGCTCCCGCCGGGTCGCGGTCGTCCCGCTGGTCGACGAGCGGCCGCTGCGCTACCAGGACTGGGTGGCCAAACGGCGCGAGGTGGTACGGGAGTTGAGCGGCGGGCAGTGCGGCTATCTGCACATCCCGGACATGGGCGGCTCGGGCTGGGCTCAGTTCAACCGCGATGTGCGCATGGAGATGTCCCGCCCGGCGCTCATCGTCGACGTGCGCGGCAACGCGGGCGGTCACATCAGCGAACTGGTGGTGGAGAAGCTGACCCGCACCATCCTGGGCTGGGACCTCACCCGCGACGCGCAGCCGGTGTCGTACGCCTCCAACGCCCCGCGCGGACCGGTGGTGGCGCTGGCGGACGAGGCGACGTCCTCCGACGGCGACATGATCACGGCCGCGTTCAAGCTGCTGAAGCTCGGGCCGGTGGTCGGGCAGCGGACGTGGGGCGGGGTGGTCGGCATGACCGGCCGGCACCGGCTGGGCGACGGCACGGTCATCACCGTGCCGATGAACGCGGCCTGGTTCGACGCGTACGGCTGGTCGGTCGAGAACCACGGCGTCGCCCCGGACGTGGAGTCCCTGCGCACCCCGCTGGACTGGGCGGAGGGGCGGTACGCCGAACTGGACGACGCGGTACGGCTGGCGCTGGAGCTGCTGGAGAGCAATCCGCCCGCCTCCCCGCCCGACTACAGCGCCGTACCCGACCGTTCACGCCCGAAGCTGCCGCCGCGGACGTGAGGGCATGAGGGCGACAACGGCGTGAGGACAGCACAGAAGGGGCGCCCCTTGGGGCGCCCCTTGCGCTGCTCCGGGACCGAGGTCACATGTCGTAGTCCTCGTCGAGACGGTCCTCGTCCCGCTCCCGCATCGGGTCGCGCTGCGGCTCGCGCTGCGGGTCCTGCTCACCGCCGCGGCGCTGCCCGATCCGCTCCTTGGCCTGGTCCATCTTGTCCTGGCCCTGCTCGCGGAGCTTGTCGGCCCGGTCCTGGAACTTGTCCTTCATACCCATGTGCGTTCACTCCTGGTCGTGGGTGAGGGAGGGTTCCCTCACGGCCTCGACCAGATTTGCACGGGCGGACAAAGCTCGCATTTCGATCAGTGACGGACCGTAGCGGAGCGTGGCCGGCCCGGACCGGCCCGGCGGATGCCCGACGTTTCCTACTTCTCGCGTACGGCGCGCTCCTGTTCGTCCGCCGCGCCGCCCGCCCCGACGAGCCCGATGCGCATGCCGTCCAGCCGGTCCGCGAAGCGCCGCATCTCGCGCTGCCCCACGGTCCCGATGAGCGCCGGCAGATACCCGCGCACGCCCTGCATCCCGCGCAGCCACCACTGCCCGTACACATGGGCCGACCGCCGCTCGATCCCGGCGACCATCCGGTCCACCGCGGGGCCCAGCGGATAGGTCTTGTTGGACGGCCACGGCAGCCGCTGCCGCAGCTCGCGCATGACGTCGTCCTGGTCGGCGCCGCGCACCATGTCGGTGTCCGTCCAGGACAGATAGGCGACGCCGACCTTCACGCCCTTGTGGCCGACCTCGGCGCGCAGGCTGTGCGCGTACGCTTCGACGCCCGACTTGGAGGCGCAGTACGCGCTCATCATCGGCGCCGGGGTGATCGCGGCGAGGGAGGCGACCTGGAGCAGATAGCCCCGGCTCGCCGTCAGCGCCGGCAGGAACGCCCGCGCGGTGACCGCCGATCCGATGAGGTTGACCTCGATGACCCGCCGCCAGGCGACCGGGTCGGACTCGGCGAAGGGGCCGCCGGTCGCGACACCGGCGTTGGCGACGACGATGTCGACCTTCCCGAACCGCTCCTCCACCTCCGCGGCGACCGCCGTCATGGCCTCGTGGTCGGTGACGTCGGCGTGCCAGACGCCGCTCTCGCCGTGCAGCCGGGACGCGACCTGCTTGAGGGCGTCCGGTTCCAGGCCGACCAGGGCCACCTTGGCGCCGCGCACCGACAGTTTGCGGGCGAGCAGCTCGCCGACCCCGCGCGCGGCCCCGGTGACGACCGCGACCCGTCCCTCCAGGCTCGTCCTGCTCATGCGCCCTCCTCGACCGGTGCGGCGACCGGTTCCTCGACGTCCTGGGCCGGTGCCGTGACCGGTTCCGTGCGCGGCCTTCCCGCCATGTGGGCGGTGACCAGTTCGCGGATCTTCGCCGTGATCAGCTCGGGAGCCTCCACCGGCGTCATGTGCCCCAGCCCCGGCAGCTCGGTCAGTCCGGTGCAGTCGGGCAGGGCGTCGGCCAGCCTGCGCGCGTGCACGGGCGGGGTCAGCCGGTCGCGCAGGCCCACGACGACGGCCGTCGGCACCGTCAGTTCCCGTGCCCCGTGGTCGAGGTCGAGCACGCCGAGGACCTGCGACCAGGCGTGCCGCGCCCGGCGGTGGCAGCCGTGCACGATCCGCGCGCACGCCTCCACCATCTCCGGGGACGAACCGGGGCCCATCGTCCCGTACTTGAGGATCCGGCGGGCGAGCGGCGTGACCGGTCCCAGCGGCGCGCGGGAGCCGAGGACCTGACGGGTGAGCACGGTGCGCAGCCGCCCGGGGCGCAACGGCAGCACCGTCGACTCGTCGATCAGCCGCGAACTGCCCGTGCTGCACAAAAGCGCCGCCGCGGCGTGCTCCCGGAAGCCGTCCCGTCCGGCGGCGGCCAGGATCGTCATGGCGCCCATGGAGTGGCCGGCGATCACGGCCCGCTCGCCGGGCGCGAGGGTGGCGGCGAGGACGGCCTCCAGGTCGTCGGCGAGGGCGTCGGTGCCGCAGGCGGGGTGGGCGGGGGTGCGTCCGTGGCCGCGCTGGTCGTAGGCGATCACGCGGTGGTCGGCGGCCAGGGCGCGGATCTGGGCGGCCCAGAAGGCGGTGGAGCAGGTCCAGCCGTGGACCAGGACGACGGCGGGGGCGCCCTCGGGGCCGTGCACCTCGACGTGCAGCCGGGCGCCGTCGGCGGAGACGGCGGTGAGCTCGCGGGCGGCGACGGGCGGGGCGTAGGGGCCGGTGCGGACGTGGGCGATCCGGGCGGCCCGCGGCCTGCGGCTCGCGCGCGGTGAGCGGATCGTCGGACGGAATGTGCGGCTCGTGCGCGGTGTGCGGCTCACGCGCCCACCTCCGCGGCCTGCCCGGCGGTGACGTCCCGTCCGGTCGCCGGGGGCCGCAGCACCTCGTACTCGGCGAGGTCGACGTGCTTGGTGGCGCGGCGGAACTCGCCGGTCGTGCCGGGCCATACGGTCGTGTTGCGCCCGCCCGCGTCGAGGTACCAGCTGGTGCAGCCGCCGGTGTTCCACACCGTGCGCTTCATCCGCTGCTGCACCCGGTCGGTCCAGGCGCGCACGGCCTGCGGGCGGGCGTCGAGGGCGGCCCGGCCCCCGAGGACGGTCAGCTGGCGCAGGTAGTCGGCCATGTAGTTCAGCTGGGACTCGATCATGAGGATCATGGAGGAGTTGCCGAGCCCGGTGTTGGGTCCGATGACCGTCATCCAGTTGGGGAAGCCGGACATCGACGCCCCGCGCAGGGCCTCCATGCCGTCCTTCCACGCCTCGGCGAGCGTCCGCCCGTCCGCGCCCACCACGCGCTCGGCGATGGGCATGTCGGTGACGTGGAAGCCGGTGCCGAAGACGATCGCGTCGACCTCGGCCTCGCTGCCGTCGGCGGCGACGAGGGTGGAGCCGCGGACCTCGCTCAGCCCGCTCGCCACGACGTCCACATTCGGCCGGGCGAGCGCCGGGTAGTAGGCGTTGGAGAGCAGGATGCGCTTGCAGCCGATGCGGTAGTCGGGGGTGAGCTTGGCGCGCAGCGCCGGGTCCTTGATGGCGCGGGCCATGTTGCGCTTGGCCAGCTGTTCGACCAGGCCCAGTTCGTTGGGGTGCTTGGTGAAGGCCTGGACCTGCAGTTCCCGGATGCCCCACAGCAGCCCGCGCCGCAGCCGGCCGGTCAGCGGCAGCGCCCGGTGCAGCGCGCGCTCGGGGCCGCTGATCGCGCGGTCCACGCGGGGCATGACCCAGGCGGGGGTGCGCTGGAAGAGGGTGAGCCGGGAGACCTCGGGCTGGATGGCGGGGACGATCTGGATGGCGGAGGCGCCCGTCCCGATCATCGCGACGCGCTTGCCGCGCAGGTCGTAGTCGTGGTCCCAGCGGGCGGAGTGGAAGACCCTGCCGGGGAAGGAGTCCAGGCCGGGGACGTCCGGGATCTTGGGGTCGGACAGCGGGCCGGTGGCGGACACGACGAAGTCGGCCGAGAGGTTGCCGCTCGCGGTCTCGATGTCCCAGCGCAGCAGCTCGCTGTTCCAGGTCATCCGCCGCACCTCGGAGCGGAACCGGATGTGCGGGCGGAGCCCGAAGGTGTCGGTCACCCGCTCCAGGTAGGCGCGGATGTGCTCCTGGCCGGAGAAGGTGCGCGGCCAGTCGGGGTTGGGTGCGAAGGAGAACGAGTACAGATGGGACGGCACGTCGCAGGCGCATCCCGGGTAACTGTTGTCGCGCCAGGTACCGCCGACGCTGTCGGCCCGCTCCAGGACGACGAAGTCGGTGATTCCCTCGCGGCGCAGCCGCACGGCGGCCCCCAGCCCGCCGAAGCCCGATCCGACGACCGCGACCCGTACGTGCCTGCTTTCCTGCTGGTGTTGGTGCTCGGCCATCCCGAAGCCTCCACGCATCGCCTAGGACCTCGCCAGTAAACACTGGCGCAATGGGAGAGTAGAGCAGTGACGTACTGACCGGTAGGGGGCGTGACGAAGAAAGTTACCCTCGGTACGCCATAGGCTTCCGGCGTGGCAGAAGAGGCTGGACGACCCGCTGGACGACGCGAGTACCGCATGGAGGAGCTGGCCAGGCTGGCCGGCATCACGGTGCGCACCCTGCGCTTCTACCGCGAGCGCAAACTGATCGCGCCGCCCCGCAGGGAGGGCCGTATCGCCTGGTACGACGACCAGCACCTGGCGCGGCTGCGGACCATCTCGGCGCTGCTGGAGCGCGGCCACACCCTGAACGGCATCGCCGAGCTGGCGGAGGCCTTCGACCACGGCCGGGACGTCGGCGACCTCCTGGGCCTGGACGCCCCGACCGAGGAGACGCCGGTCCGGCTGACGCCCGAGGAACTCGCCGACCACTTCGCGGGCGAGGTCACCCCGGAGAACCTCGCCACCGCCCTGGAGCTGGGCTACCTCGGCACCGACGGCGAGGAGATCGTGCACATCAGCCGCCGGCTGCTGGAGGTGTCCTCGGCCCTGGTCCGCGAGGGCATCCCGCTGGCGGACGTGCTCGACGCCGGCAGGCGCGTGCGCGAGCACGCCGACGCCCTCGCGGAACTCTTCGCCGACCTGGTCCTGCGGCACGCCCCCGAGGAGGACCTCCAGCGCCTGCGCCCGCTGGCCCGCAGCGTGGTCGACGCGGAACTTTCCCTGGCCCTGGACCGCAGACTGCGCAAGAGGCCGGACTAGCCCTTGTCGTAGACCACGGTCACCGGCGCGTGGTCCGACCACCGCTCGGCGTGGGTCGCGGCCCGCTCCACGTACGCCTTGACCGCCCGCGCGGCGAGAGCGGGCGTGGCGACCTGGAGGTCGATCCGCCAGCCGGTGTCGTTGTCGAAGGCCCGCCCCCGGTACGACCACCAGCTGTACGGCCCCTCGACGTCCGGGTGCAGGGCCCGGACGACGTCGACGTACCCGCCCGCCCGCGGGTCGAGGACGGCGCCGAGCCACTCCCGCTCCTCCGGCAGGAAACCGGAGGACTTGGTGTTGCCCCGCCAGTTCTTCAGGTCGGCCTTCTCGTGCGCGATGTTCCAGTCCCCGCAGACGAGCACCTCGCGCCCGTCGGCGGCGGCCCGCTCGCGCAGCTCCTTGAGATACGCCAGGAACTCCCCCATGAACCGCATCTTCTCGTCCTGCCGCTCGGTGCCGACCTCGCCGGAGGGCAGATAGAGCGAGGCGACCGTCACACCGGGCAGGTCCGCCTCGACGTACCGGCCACTGGCGTCGAACTCCGACGACCCGAAACCGACCCGCACGGCGTCGGGCGCGCGCCGGGTGTAGAGCGAGACGCCCGCGCGCCCCTTGGCGGCGGCCGGGGCGTGGACGACGTGCCAGCCCTCCGGCCCCCGCACGGCCTCCGGCAGCTGCGCCGGCTCGGCCCGCACCTCCTGGAGACACAGCACGTCGGCGGAGGTTCCGGCCAGCCACTCCACGAAGCCCTTCTTCGCGGCGGCCCGCAGCCCGTTCACGTTCACAGAGGTCACAGTCAGCACCCGGGCACGATACCGGCACACTGGACCAGGCAACGTTCCCGATTCTGCATAGAAGTACGATACTTGACATGATTATTCGCCCCGTCCCGTTCGACCACCCCGACGCCGTGAAGCTCAACGACGAGGTCCAGGCCGAGTACCACGAGCGCTACGGCGACGGCGGCGACGCCACCGTCCTCGCCCCTGCGGATTTCCGGCCGCCGAACGGCGTCTATCTCATCGCCTACGACGAGGCCGACCGCCCCGTCGCCACGGGCGGCTGGCGCAGCCGCGACCAGAACGACGAGGGCAACGAGGACGGCGACGCCGAGCTGAAGCGCATGTTCGTGATCAAGGAGCTGCGCGGCCGTGGTCTCGCCCGCCGCATCCTGACCGCACTGGAGGACGACGCCCGCGACGCCGGCCGCGTCCGCATGGTCCTGGAGACCGGCACCCAGCAGCCCGAGGCGATCGCCCTCTACACGTCCAGCGGCTATGAGCCGTGCGCCAAGTTCGGCTACTACCGCCACCACGAGGCGAGCCGCTGCTACGCGAAGTTCCTCTGAATCCGGTTGACGAACCGAAGGGCGGGAAACGAAAAAGATCCCGCCCGATCAACCGATCGGGCGGGATCTGATCAACCAACTCCGGGTTTCCCCGGGGGTGGTTGTTGCGGTGGACCTGAGGGGATTTGAACCCCTGGCCCCCTCGATGCGAACGAGGTGCGCTACCGGACTGCGCCACAGGCCCTTGCAACGAGTGAAACTTTAGCACCCCGATCGGCGTGCTTGAAAATCCGTTCCCGCTACTCGTTGGCGGCGCGCGGTCGCTCCCCGTCCTCGTACTGGTCGTACTGGTCGAACAGCGGCGTGTGGCCCCGCTCCCGGGCCCGGCGGGCCGAGGCGGCGCGGCGGGCGTCGGTGCGGCCGTCGCCGTCGGCGCGGTCCGGGGCCCGCGCCGGCTCGGGGACGGCCGGCTGCTCGGGCTCCGCGACGGGGCCGGAGCGGGCCGAGCTCCACGCGTCGGGCGCGCCCAGGTCGACGTCGGCCGTGGCGCGCGGGGCGACCGGGGCCGTCACATACGTCGGCAGGGGCACCGGCACCGGCTCCCAGCTGTCGCCCCGGCCGGGCCGCAGCTGACGCTCGCGCTGCTGGTCGACCCACTCGGCGTGGTCGGTCTGCTCGACCAGGGCCCGTCGGTCCGCGGCGAGCGCCGCCATGCCGGAGTCGGTCTCCGGCTCGGGGTGGTGGTCCTCGGCGTCGTCGGCCTCGGCCTCCTCGGACGCCTGCCGGCGCGGGCGGCGGGCGCGCTCGCGCAGCCGCTGCGCGGCGTCCTCCGCCTGCCTCCGGTCCATCTGGTAGGCGAAGCGCCGGCGCTCCTGGGAGCGCAGATACGCGATGTACGCGCTGAGCAGCACGGCCGGCACGCCCGGCGCCCACAGGAAGGCCAGCCCGCCCACGGCCGCGACGATCGCGCCCGCCGTGAAGGCGAGGAACAGGACCACGGTGGTGCGCCGCCGCCGGGCAAGCACCTTCATGCGCTGGGCGCGCGCCGCTGCCGCCTCCGCGCCGGGCGCGTTGCGGGCGGCAGGCACCCGCCCCCGCACCGGTGCGCTCTCGGCGGCCGGCGCCGGCAGGGGCGCCTCGGTGCGGGGCCGGGCCGGGGGCACGGCGAAGGCCCGGACGTCCACCGAGTCGGTGACCGCGTCCGGGTCGTCCTGGCCGGGCTCCCCCTCGTCGGCGGAGCGCGCCTGCAGGTCCTTGGCGTACCGGCGCTCCATCCCCGCCCGTCCGGACAGGAGCCGGATGGCGGTGCTGAAGCGTTCCGTGGGACGGGCCTCGTTCAGCTCGTCCTGCCTACGGAGCCACATGGGCACCAAGTAGGCGGCCCAGGCCCCGACGATGACTGCGTAGATGAGGCCGCTGCTGCTCACGCCTCACACGGTAGAGGGGTTTGCGTGAGGCCATCTGCCAATTGAGCCGGTGTGTCGCACGATCCGGCTGATATTTCGAGCTTTTTTTGCGAACCATCCGATCAGCAAGCGGCCGGGCCGGTGAATTCTGTGGGCCGGATCGGTCATCCGCCGACCAATTTCGAACACCTATTCCATTTTTCAGTTCTGCGGGTTCGGCGGGCCGCTCCGCTGCTCGCTGCGCTGCTGCTCATCGCGCTGCCGCTCGGCCAGTCCCCGGGTGCGGCGCCAGCGGGTGAGCAGCCCGTCGGGGACTTCCTCCGCGGTGAGCGCGAAGACCAGGTGGTCGCGCCAGGCGCCGTCGATGTGGAGATAACGGGGACGCAGTCCCTCGTGCCGGAATCCGAGTTTCTCGACGACCCGGCGGCTCGGGCCGTTCTCGGGGCGAATGCAGACCTCGATGCGGTGCAGTCCCACGGTGCGGAAGCAGTGGTCCACGGCGAGCGCGACGGCGGTGGGCATCACCCCGCGCCCGGCCACCGCCTCGTCCACCCAGTAGCCGACGTGGCCCGAGCACATCGAGCCCCAGGTGATCCCGGCGACCGTGAGCTGCCCGACCAGCTGCCCCCGGTACTCGATGACGAACGGCAGCATCCGGCCCGCGCCCGCCTCGGAGCGCAGATGGCGGACCATCTGGCGGTAGGTCGGCCGGTGGGTGACCGGCCCGCCGGGTCCGGGCGGCGGGATGGTCGCCTCCCAGGGGCGCAGCCAGTCGCGGTTGCGCCGGTTGACCTCGCGCCAGGCACGCTGGTCGCGCAGCTTTATGGGCCGCAGGACGACATCGCCCTCCGCCAGCTCCACGGGCCAGGACGCGGTGTTCAGCTCGCACCCCCGCTTCCGGCGCCGGGTCCGGGATGGTCCCCGCCGCGCAGCTGGTCCACGGCGTGCTTCAGCAGCGGCTCCAGCACGGCCAGACCGTCCTTCACGCCGCCGCTGGATCCGGGCAGGTTCACGATCAGCGTCCCGCCCGCCACCCCGGCCAGACCCCGGGAGAGCGCCGCCGTCGGCACCTTGTCCCGGCCGTACGCGCGGATGGCCTCCGCGATGCCGGGCACCTCGTGGTCGATCACCCGCCGGGTGGCCTCCGGGGTGCGGTCGGTGGGCGAGATGCCGGTGCCGCCGGTGGTGACGACGACGTCGTACCCGGCCTCGACTCCCGCGCGCAGGGCGGCCTCCACGGGGTCGCCGTCGGGGACCACCTGCGGGCCGTCCACCGTGAACCCGAAGCTCCGGAGGCCGTCCGCGACCAGCGGGCCGCCCTTGTCCTCGTAGACCCCGGCGGCGGCCCGGTTCGAGGCGGTGACGACGAGTGCGCGGTAGCTCATGCCCTGCTCCAGTCGCCGGACTTCCCGCCCGTCTTCTCCTCCACCCGCACGTCCGTGATGACCGCCTTCTTGTCGACCGCCTTGACCATGTCGATCACGGTGAGCGCGGCGACCGAGACCGCGGTGAGCGCCTCCATCTCGACGCCCGTGCGGTCCGTGGTCTTCACCGTGGCCGTGATCTCCACGGCGTCGTCCGCGACCGACAGGTCCAGTTTCACACCGGACACCGACAACGGGTGGCACAGCGGGATCAGGTCGGGGGTGCGCTTGGCGCCCATGATGCCCGCGATCCGCGCGGTGGCGAGGGCGTCGCCCTTGGGCAGGCCCTCGCCGCGCAGCAGCTCGACCACGCGGGGCGAGACCAGGACCCGTCCGCTCGCACGCGCGGTGCGTGCGGTGACGTCCTTGCCGGATACGTCGACCATGCGGGCGGCGCCCGCGTCGTCGAGGTGCGTGAGTCGGTCCTGCGTGCTCATCTGTGACGCTCCCGGTCCGGGCCCGGCGCCCCGCGGCGCTCGGGCCAGTCGTGGCGACACGGTACCGCCAACACGGGGCGGTCAGCCGAGCAGGACCACCTCGACGTCGGCGTCCGGCGCGAGCGTCTCGACGTCCTCGGGAACGACGATCAGCGCGTCGGCGTGCGCGAGGGCGGCGACCAGATGGGAACCGGCCCCGCCGACCGGCCGCACCGTGCCCGCACCGGCGTCGTGGGCGCCGCGCAGGAACTGGCGGCGGCCCTGGGGCGAGGTCAGCTCCCGGTCGGCGACGAGCCTTGCCCGCGCGCGGGGCCGGTGCACGTCGGGGAGCCCCATCAGGGTGCGGATGGCCGGGCGGACGAACAGCTCGAAGGAGACGTACGACGACACCGGGTTGCCCGGCAGGGCCAGCAGCGGGGTGTGCTCGGGGCCGATGGTGCCGAACCCCTGGGGCTTGCCGGGCTGCATGGCGAGCTTGCGGAAGTCGACGCCCGCGCCCGGCTCGTCCTCGTCGCCGACGTGCGCCAGCGCCTCCTTGACGACGTCGTACGCCCCCACGCTCACCCCGCCCGTGGTGACCACGAGGTCGGCGCGGACGAGCTGGTCCTCGATGGTGGTGCGCAGGGTCTCGGCGTCGTCGGTGACGGCGCCCACGCGGTAGGCGATGGCGCCGGCGTCGCGGGCCGCCGCGGTCAGGGCGAAGCTGTTGGAGTCGTAGATCCGGCCGGGGCCCAGCTCCTCGCCGGGCTGCGCGAGTTCGCTGCCGGTGGACAGGACGACCACGCGCGGACGGGGCCGCACCCGGACGGTCCCACGCCCGATGGCGGCGAGCAGCGAGATCTGCGGCGGGCCGAGGATCGTGCCCGCCTCCAGGGCGCGGTCGCCGGCCCTCACGTCACTGCCCTTGGCGCGCACGTGGGCGCGCGCCTCGGCGGGCCGGTGCACCCGGACCTGCCCCGAGGCGCCCTCGGGGGCGACGCTGCGGGCGCGCATCCCGCTCACCGGGCCCTCGCCGAGCCCGCCGTCGGTCCACTCCACGGGGACCACCGCCTCGGCGCCGGGCGGCAGCGGGGCGCCGGTCATGATGCGGGCGGCCTGCCCCGGCCCCACCTGGAGGAGCTCGCCCTGGCCCGCCGCGACGTCCCCGATCACCTCGAGCACGGCGGGGAACTCCTCGCTCGCGCCCGCGACGTCCGCGACCCGCACCGCGTAGCCGTCCATGGAGCTGTTGTCGAACGGCGGCAGGGAGACCGGCACCGTCACGTCGTCGACCAGGACGCAGCCCTGGGCGTCGAGCAGTTGCAGCTCGATGGGTTCCAAGGGGCGGACGGTGGCGAGGATGTCCTCCAGGTGTTCGTCCACCGACCACAGGTGGTCCTGGCCGGCGGCGCGGGGCGCGGCGGTGCTCAAAGCGACTGCATCTCCTCGGTGACGTATTTGCGGAGCCAGGTCCGGAACTCCGGTCCCAGATCCTCACGTTCGCACGCGAGTCTGACAATGGCACGCAGGTAGTCGCTGCGGTCGCCGGTGTCGTAGCGGCGGCCCTTGAAGACGACGCCGTGCACCGGGCCGCCCACCGTCTCGTCGGCGGCGAGCTGCTGGAGGGCGTCGGTCAGCTGGATCTCGCCGCCGCGGCCGGGCTCGGTCCGGCGCAGTACGGCGAAGATGCCCGGGTCGAGGACGTAGCGGCCGATGATGGCGTAGTTGGACGGGGCGTCCGCCGGATCCGGCTTCTCGACCAGCCCGTTCACCTTGACGACGTCGCTGTCCTCGGTGAGGTCGACGGCGGCGCAGCCGTAGAGGTGGATCTGCTCGGGCGCGACCTCCATGAGCGCCACGACGCTGCCGCCGCGCTGCTCCTGGACCTCGATCATGCGCTGGAGCAGGGGGTCGCGCGGGTCGATCAGATCGTCGCCGAGGAGGACGGCGAAGGGCTCCGAGCCGACGTGCGGGGCCGCGCACAGCACGGCGTGACCCAGCCCTCTGGGGTCGCCCTGGCGCACGTAGTGCATCGTGGCCAGGTCACTCGACTCCTGCACCTTGGCGAGGCGGTGGGCGTCGCCCTTGCTCGCCAGGGCGGACTCCAGCTCGTAGTTGCGGTCGAAGTGATCCTCCAGCGGGCGCTTGTTGCGGCCCGTGACCATGAGGACGTCGTCGAGACCGGCGGCCACGGCCTCTTCGACCACATACTGGATCGCCGGTTTGTCGACCACCGGCAGCATCTCCTTGGGAGTGGCCTTGGTGGCCGGCAGGAACCGGGTGCCGAGGCCCGCTGCCGGGATGACAGCCTTGCTGATCCTGGGGTGTGACTGGGTCATGCACGCCACCATATCGGGTGCCTTTGCACGGAATCCGAGGCTCCGATTAATTCGCTCTCATATGAGCGCAATGCGAAGGCACAGCACACGGCGACGGGAGCGACGGTGAGTCACAGGGGACGTACGGCCGACAGTGACAAGCGGACATTGCGGCGGGAGATCCTCTCCATGAGGAACAGGTTGACGCCGGATGACGTACGGGTGGCGGCGGCCCGGTTGGCCGAACGGGCGCTCGAACTGCCCGAGCTGGCCGGGGCGGACACGGTGGCGGCGTACGTCTCCGTGGGCGCCGAGCCCGGCACGCTCGCCCTGCTGGACGCCCTCCGCGCGCGGGGGGTGCGTGTCCTGCTGCCGGTGCTGCTGCCCGACAACGACCTGGACTGGGGCGAGTACACCGGCGCCGGTGACCTCGTCACCGTGCGGCACGGCGGGCGGATGGCCCTGCTGGAGCCGGCCGGCGAGCGTCTCGGCCCGGACGCGGTGACGACCGCGGGCGCGGTCCTGCTGCCCGGCCTCGCGGTCGACGCGCGCGGGATGCGGCTCGGGCGCGGCGGCGGCTCCTACGACCGGGTCCTGGCCCGGCTGGAGCGCGCGGGGGCGCATCCCGCGCTGGTGGTGCTGCTGTACGACACGGAGGTGGTCGGGCACGTCCCGGCCGAGCCGCACGACCGGCCGGTGCGGGCCGTCGTGACGCCGTCGGGCGTACGCCGCTTCGGACGACCGGGGTAGGCCGCGCGCCGAGGACAAGGGAAACGGCCCTCCACGCGCGCGTGGAGGGCCGTTTCCGTGCCGCCGGTCTTCGCCCGGCCGGCGGCTCACGGCTTGAGCAGCAGGGTGTCCTCGGTGGACTTCTTCACGGCCTTCTCGGAGAACGACCAGTCCAGCAGCTCGCCCTTGGCCCACTTGTCCGTCTGGTCGGTGTAGTGGGCGTTGAAGGCGTGCCCGGAGGCGCCGGTGAGGTTGATCCACTTGGACTTGTCGAGATCGTCCAGGTTGACCACCATCCGCATGGACGGAACCCAGACGACGCCGTAGCCGCCGGCCGCGTTCCAGCCGCTGGCGTTGACCGTCGCCTCGCCGCCGCTGAGCTTCCAGGGGCCGCGGTTGAGCGCCTTCTGCAGGAAGCCCGGGCCGTCGGTGCCGAGGGTCTGGTTCTTCAGGAACAGGCGGTGCAGCCGGCCCCAGCTCCAGGTGTCGATGTCCTTGCCGAGCTTGGCGGTCAGCTCCCAGCGGGCGTCGATCAGGGCCCGCCGGAACAGCTCGTCGCGGTTGTCGGCGCCGGGGCGGGTGCCCGCCGCGCGGGCCTGCCACCAGTCGCTGTCCTCGTCGTCCATCAGCCGGCGCACGACCTCGAACCAGCGGTCGCCGCCGTCCGGCTGGGCCTGGTCGGCGTCGCGCCGGCCGCACTCGCGCACCCGGCGGTCGTCGTCCACCGGACCGGTGGTGTCGACCGGCTCCACCCACAGGCACTGGCCCTTGACGCGCAGCTCCTTGGGCAGCTTGTTGCCGAACGCGAGCTTGAGGACGTTGCGCCAGACCGAGTTGAAGTACGCGGCGGCGGCCGAGTCGGCGTCCTGGGTGTAGTCCCAGCCCTCCAGCAGCTTCTGCGCCTCGCGGACGTCCTTGTCGCCGACGTCGATCTTCAGCAGCTGGGGCACGAGCAGCTTGGCGATCTCGCTGCTGTTGTCCAGCTGCATCTGGCGCATGTCCTCGGGAGACACCTTGCCGCCGCCCTTGATCTTCGACTCGATCAGGTCGGTGATCCGCTGGCTGCGCGCGCCGTAGCCCCAGTCCGTGGTGAGCGTGAACGGGTAGTCCTCGTCGACGACGGCCTGGTTGGCGGTGACGATGTAGCCGCGGTCGGGGTTGTACTCGTACGGCAGGGCGTCGCGCGGGATGTACTCCTTCCAGCGGTACTTCGGGTCCCACCCGGGCGCCGGGAGCGAGCCGTCGTGGCCCTCCGCGCGCGTGGGGATCTTCCCGGGCAGGGTGTAGCCGATGTTTCCGTCCGTGTCGGCGTAGACCAGGTTCTGCGACGGCACGTCGAACAGGGCCGCTGCGGAGCGGAACTCCTCCCAGCCGGAGGCCCGGTTCATCGCGAAGACGGCGTCCATGGTGGTGCCGGCCTCCAGCGCGGTCCAGCGCAGGGCGATGCCGTAGCCGTCGCCGCGGTCGGGCGCGGCGGTGTCGACGGCGGCCTTCTTGCCGACCGTCAGCAGTTCGTCGTCGCGGTCGGACAGCAGGGGGCCGTTGTTGGTCTCGCGGACCACGATCTCCTTGGGCGAGCCGCCGGCGACCTCGATGGTCTCCTCGCGCGTCTCGAACGGGACGACCTTGCCGCCGTACTGGTAGCCGTCGCCGGTGAGCTTCTCCAGGTAGAGGTCGGTGACGTCGACTCCGGAGTTGGTCATCCCCCAGGAGATGTCCCGGTTGTGGCCGATGATCACGCCGGGCAGGCCCGCGAAGGTGTAGCCGGAGACGTCGTAGCGGCACTTCTCGGAGACCGAGCGGCAGTGCAGGCCCATCTGGTACCAGACGGACGGCAGCGAGGCCGACAGGTGCGGGTCGTTGGCCAGCAGCGGCTTGCCGGTGATGGTGTGCTCGCCGCCGACGACCCAGGAGTTGGAGCCGATGCCGTTGCCGTTCACGCCGACGGCCTCGGGCAGGTCCTCCAGGGCGCCGTACAGGCCCGACAGCTGCGTCTGCAGGGCCGTGCCGGCGGCGGAGTCGGCGGCGGCCGGATCGGCGGTGCCCGTCCCCGGGGAGACCGCTCCCGTTCCGTCGCCCGTCTCCAGCGCGCTGCCGGACGTGCCGTCCTCGCTCGCGGTCTCGCCCTGCTGGTACGTCCCGGTCGTCTCGTCGTACTGCCCCTCCTGCACGATCGCCTTGTTGCGGTCGTACGGGTAGGGCGGGTACAGGTCCTCGATCTGCTGCGGGCCGAGGCGGCTGGTCATCAGGGAGCGGTCGATCTCGTCCTGCATGTTGCCGCGCAGGTCCCAGGCCATCGCCTTGAGCCAGGACACCGAGTCGACCGGGGTCCACTTGCCGGGCCGGTAGTCGTTGCTGAAGCCCAGGGCCGCGTACTCCAGGGAGATGTCCTCCCCGTCCTTGCCCTCCAGGTAGGCGTTCACGCCCTTGGCGTACGCCTGGAGGTACTTCTTCGTCTCGGCCGAGAGCTTCTTGTCGTACTCCTCCCGCGCGACGCGCTCCCAGCCCAGGGTGCGCAGGAACTCGTCGTTGTCGACCTGGCTCTTGCCGAACATCTCCGACAGACGGCCGGCGGTCATGTGCCGGCGCACGTCCATCTCGTAGAACCGGTCCTGCGCCTGGACGAAGCCCTGCGCCATGAACAGGTCCTCCTCGGAGGAGGCGTAGATCTGCGGGATGCCGTAACCGTCCCGCCGGACGTCCACGGGGCCGGAGAGCCCGTCGAGCGTGATCGATCCCTTGGTCTGCGGGAAGGAGGCGCGCACGGTGCTGATGGTCCAGTACGCCCCGAAGGCGAGGCCGCCGACGACGGCCAGCACGAACACCAGCACGACCAGTCGGGCTCTGCGCCCCTTCTTCCTGCCGGACTTGCCGGGCTGCTGACCCGTTGAGGCGGTGGTGTTGGGGGGCATCGCTGTCCTTGCTGTCCTAACGCGAGCGGCAGGTCGGGCTGTGACTTTGAATGAGCGCTGGAGCAACCATAGGCGCAGCGCCCCGTGCGACTTGACGCGGAGTGGGGAACCGGCGCGGACGGACGTTCGATCTCCCCGGGTGAAGCGTCAAGAAATCGTCAAGAGTTAGGTAAGGTAATGAAGTAACCGCGTCAGGAAAAGCCCGGAAGGAACGGCCGCTGACTGTCCACGACCTCAACCAGCTCCTCCTCGTCTGCTCGCTCGTCCTGCTCGTCGCCGTGGCAGCGGTCCGGATCTCCTCGCGCAGCGGGCTCCCCAGCCTGCTCGTGTACCTGGGCATCGGCGTCCTCATGGGCCAGGACGGCATTGGCGGCATCCACTTCGACAACGCCGAACTGACCCAGGTCATCGGCTACGCGGCCCTCGTCGTCATCCTCGCCGAGGGCGGTCTGGGCACCAAGTGGAAGGAGGTCGGGCCGGCCCTGCCCTCCGCCACCGCGCTGGCGCTGGCCGGGGTCGCGGTGAGCGTCGGGATCACGGCGTCGGCGGCGCACTACCTGGTCGGTCTGGAGTGGCGGCAGGCGCTGATCATCGGCGCGGTCGTCTCCTCCACGGACGCCGCGGCCGTCTTCTCCGTGCTGCGCAGGATCCCCCTGCCCGCGCGGGTGACGGGCACCCTGGAGGCCGAGTCCGGCTTCAACGACGCCCCGGTGGTCATCCTGGTGGTGTCCTTCTCCGCCGCCGGCCACTTCGAGCACTGGTACGTGCTGCTGGGCGAGATCGCGCTGGAGCTGGTCATCGGGGCGGCCATCGGACTGGCCGTCGGCTGGCTGGGCTCCTGGGGGCTGCGGCACGTCGCGCTGCCCGCCTCCGGCCTCTACCCGATCGCCGTCCTGGCCATCGCCGTCACCGCGTACGCCGCGGGCGCGCTGGCCCACGGCAGCGGCTTCCTCGCCGTCTACCTCGCCTCGATGGTGATGGGCAACGCCCGCCTGCCGCACTGGCCCGCCACGCGCGGCTTCGCCGAGGGGCTCGGCTGGATCGCGCAGATCGGCATGTTCGTCCTGCTCGGCCTGCTGGTCACCCCGCACGAGCTGGGCGACGACTTCCTGCCCGCGCTGCTGATCGGGCTCGTGCTGACCATGGTGGCCCGCCCGCTGAGCGTGGTGCTGTGCCTGACGCCGTTCCGGGTGCCGTGGCAGGAGCAGACGCTGATGTCCTGGGCCGGGCTGCGCGGCGCGGTGCCCATCATCCTGGCGACCATCCCCATGGTGAGCGGCGTCGACGGCAGCCGGCGCATCTTCAACATCGTCTTCGTCCTGGTCGTCGTCTACACCCTGGTCCAGGGCCCGACCCTGCCCTGGCTGGCGCGCAAGCTGCACCTGGGCGACGGGTCGACCGCCTCCGACCTCGGCATCGAGTCGGCCCCGCTGGAGCGGCTGCGCGGGCATCTGCTGTCCGTTGCCATCCCCGAGGGGTCGCGGATGCACGGCGTCGAGGTCAACGAACTGCGGCTGCCCGCCGGGGCGGCGGTCACCCTCGTCGTGCGCGAGGGCAAGTCCTTCGTCCCGCTGCCCACGACCGTGCTGCGCCGCGGCGACGAACTCCTCGTGGTCGCCACCGACCCGGTCCGCGACGCCGCGGAACGCCGGCTGCGCGCGGTCGGCCACGGCGGCAAGCTGGCCGACTGGCTGGGCGCCACGGGAGAACCGCGGTGACGTGCGCACCTTCACAGGTGGACCGGCCGCCCCGCCCTGTACGATGAAGGCGCACGTTGATCGAACCACCTCTGCCTGACGCAGGGCTGGCGCGACCGCAAGGCGGCCGGAACGCCCCCCTCACTCCTGTGGGCGCCGGTATCTACCGCAGTTCCGCGCACGAGGACAGCTCTCGGCGCCCCCGCACGGGCGCGCTACCAGGCGGCAGAAAGGCACGGGCCGTGGCATCCACGGTCACCCGTCCGGCGAAGAACGCGCCGGCCCCCTCCCGCCCGGGATACGGGCAGCTGCTGCGCACCCGCGGCGCCTGGACGTTCCTGCTTCCCGGCTTCGCGGCACGCCAGCCGTTCGCGATGCTGACCCTGTCCATCGTCCTGCTGGTGCAGCACACCACCGGCTCCTACGGCGCCGCGGGCGCCGCCGCGGCCGTCACCGGCGTCTCCATGGCGGTGTTCGCCCCCTACAGCGGCCGGCTCGCGGACCGCTTCGGGCAGCGCGCCGTCCTGATCCCGGGCGTCCTGCTGCACACGGCCTCCGCCCTCGCCCTCACCGCCCTGGCGCTGTCCGGCGCTCCCCTGTGGGCGCTGTTCGCGGCGGCCGTCCCGACCGGCGCCTCGGTGCCGCAGATCGGGCCCATGGTGCGCGCCCGCTGGGGCGTGAAACTGCAGGGCTCGCCCCTGATGGGCACCGCCGCGGCCTTCGAGTCCGTCACCGACGAGCTGACCTTCGTCGTCGGCCCGCTGCTCGCCACCGCCCTGTGCACCGCCGTCGACCCCGCCGCGGGCCTGCTGACGGAGGCGGCGCTCACCCTGGTCGGCGGGCTGCTGTTCGCCGCGCAGCGCTCCACCCAGCCGGCCGTGGCCGCCGCCGGACACGCGCGCGTGGAGCACGGTTCCGCGCTGCGCGTCCCCGGAGTGCGGGTGCTGATCGTCGCCTTCCTCGGCATCGGCTCCGTCTTCGGCGGCATGCAGGTGTCCCTGGCCGCGTTCACCGAGTCGATCGGCGAACCCGGCCTGAACGGCGTCCTGTACGGCGTCTTCGCCGCCGGCAACATGCTCGCGGGCATCGTCTGCGGCGCCGTCGCCTGGAAGGCCGCCCCGCACCGGCGCCTGGTCCTCGGCTACGGCGCCCTGGCGCTGGCCGCGTCGGGGCTGTGGGCGGCGGACTCGGTCCTGCTGCTCGCCGGGGCGGGTCTGCTGGTCGGCATGTGTATCGCGCCCGCGCTGATCACCGGCTACACCCTGGTGGAGGGCCTGGTCCCGGTCGGGGCGCGCACCGAGGCGTTCACCTGGCTCACCGGCGCGGTGGCGCTGGGGCAGGCCGCCGCCGTCACGGTCGCCGGACAGCTGGAGGACCGCCTGGGGGACGGCTCCGGGTTCCTGGTGCCGCTCGGCGGGACGGCGCTCGCGCTGGTGACGCTGGTGGCGCTGCGTTCCCGGCTCGTTCCGCGGCCCCAGGGGCGGACCGTCGCGCGTGGCGTCGGTCACCGCTCGGCGGTCGCAGTGGACTGATCCCGGGGAATGCGTCACTATGGACCGTCGTTAGCACTCATTGAGTGAGAGTGCCAGGAGGAAGACAGTGCCGACCTACCAGTACCAGTGCACCGAGTGCGGCGAGGGCCTCGAGGCGGTGCAGAAGTTCACCGACGACGCCCTGACCGACTGCCCCAACTGCGGTGGCCGCCTGAAGAAGGTGTTCTCCGCCGTCGGCATCGTCTTCAAGGGCTCCGGCTTCTACCGCAACGACAGCCGCGGCTCCTCGTCGAGCAGCTCGCCCGCGTCGTCCGCGAAGCCGGCCTCCTCGACGACCTCGTCCTCGGACTCGTCGTCGTCCTCCGGTTCCGGCACCTCCTCCTCCAGCGGCAGCACGGCCGCCTGAGACAGGTTCCCCGAGACCTCGTCGTCACCGGACGGCGAGGTCTCCGGCGTTTTCGCCACCGCTCCTCGGCGCCGTTCCACCGCCCGCTAGTGTGCTGGTCATGGCGAACGCAGAGAGCGGTGCAACGGCCGGGACGGACGCGGTGCCGGAAGCAAAGGCGGCGAACAGCGCAGGGGCCGCGGCACGGGCCGAGGCGGCGAACGGCGTGCGGGCCGAGATCGGCGTCATCGGCGGGTCCGGCTTCTACTCCTTCCTGGACGACGTGACCGAGGTCCGGGTGGACACGCCCTACGGGCCGCCCAGCGACTCCCTCTTCGTCGGCGACGTCGCCGGCCGCCGGGTCGCCTTCCTGCCGCGGCACGGACGCGGCCACCATCTGCCGCCGCACCGGATCAACTACCGGGCCAACCTGTGGGCGCTGCGCTCGGTCGGCGTGCGCCAGGTCCTCGGCCCGTGCGCGGTGGGCGGCCTGCGACCCGAGTACGGCCCCGGCACCCTGCTCGTCCCCGACCAGCTGGTCGACCGCACCAAGTCGCGTGCGGCCACCTACTTCGACGGGCTGCCGCTGCCCGACGGCACCGTGCCGAACGTCGTCCACGTCTCCCTGGCCGACCCCTACTGCCCCGCCGGCCGGGCCGCGGCGCTGAAGGCGGCACGCGGCCGGGACTGGGAGCCGGTGGACGGCGGAACGCTGGTCGTGGTCGAGGGGCCGCGTTTCTCGACCCGCGCCGAGTCGCTGTGGCACCGGGCGCAGGGCTGGTCGGTGGTGGGCATGACCGGCCATCCCGAGGCGGCCCTCGCCCGCGAGCTGGAGCTCTGCTACACCTCTCTGACCCTGGTCACCGACCTGGACGCGGGCGCGGAGACCGGTGAGGGCGTCTCGCACGACGAGGTGCTGCGGGTGTTCGCCGCGAACGTGGACCGGCTGCGGGGCGTGCTGTTCGACGCGGTGGCGGCGCTGCCGGCGGAGGGGGAGCGGGACTGTCTGTGCGCTTCGGCGCTGGGCGGGATGGATCCGGGGTTCGCGCTGCCGTAAGGGGGTGCGGGCGGGCGCTGCGGGCGGGGCCGGTCCGTGTCTTCGGTGACCGTGGGCCGTGAGCTGAGGGCCGTGAGCTGCGGGCCGTGAGCTGCGGGCCGCTGGAGGCATCGGCCGGCGGAGGGCGGAGCCTCTCGTTCGAGTGAGGGAGTTTTCCACAACCCGTGGACGATCCACCGGTCTCGGCGGGATTCGGTGCGAAGCCTCATCGTGGACTGCGAACCCGATCCGCCCGAACCGCATCGCAGGTGGTCCGCATGTCGTCGCCCTTTCCTTCTCCGTGTCCTTCTCCCTCTTCATCCGCCTCCTCTCCCTCTCCTCCTCCCTCTTGGTCCGCCTCCTCCCCCTCCCCTTCTCCCTTTCCTTCTCCCGCGCCCGCGCCCTCTTCCGCCGTCTCCCCTCCGCCCGGCGCGGAGGCGCCGCCCACCTGCGAGGTGCCGCGCTTCGCGCCGGTCCGGGTGCGCGGCGGGCGGTACGGGCTGCACCGGCTCGTACGGCACAGGCGGCGGGCGCTCGCGGCCGGGCTCGCGGTCACCGCCGTGGCGCTGGTGGCGGCCGGACCGCGTGAGCCGACGGGCCCACGGCACGCCGAGCGGGTCCGTGGGCATCCGGTGGCGGACCGCGCACCGGATCGCCGGGCGGGCGCCACCCGGGTGCTGGCGCCGGTCCGGATCGCCGACGCGGCCACGGTCGGGCTGCTGCGGCCCGGCGACCGCGTCGACGTCATCGCCGCCGAGGACCCGGCGACGGGCGGCACGGCCCGGGTGGTCGTGCGCGAGGCACTGGTGAGCAGAGTCCCCGAGCCACTGGCCGGCGACGGCGTCGCCGAGGGCGGCGCGCTGGTCGTGCTGTCGGTGCCGCGGGCCGCCGCCGTTCACCTCGCGGGGGCGGCGGCGTCCGCGAGGCTGGCGGTGACGTTGTGTTGAACGGAATCCTGCGGACACCTCGCGAATCGCCGTCAAGTCGCTCGATCGAGCGATCGGATGGGACAGCCTGGCCGCATGCTCACGTAGGTTGCGGAGCTGTTCGTTCTGGAACAGCCGTGTGCGATGAGGAGAGTCCCCGAGGTGAGCGAGAAGAAGGATCCCAGTCTCTGGGAGGGCTTCAAGGCCTTCCTGATGCGTGGGAACGTGGTCGATCTGGCGGTCGCGGTGGTCATCGGCGCCGCCTTCACCAACATCGTCAACGCAGTGGTGAAGGGCGTCATCAACCCGCTGGTCGGCGCGATCGGCACGAAGAACCTCGACAGCTACAGCTCGTGCCTGAAGGGCCCCTGCAAGCTGGCGGCGGACGGCACGGTCAGCAGCGGGGTCATGATCCTTTGGGGTTCCGTCCTCGGGGCCGCGCTCAGCTTTGTGATCACCGCCGCGGTGGTCTACTTCCTCATGGTGCTGCCGATGGCCAAGTACCTGGCTCGCGTCGAGGCCCGCAGGAAGGCGAAGGAGGGCACGCAGGAGGTCATCGAGGTGACCGAGCTGGAGGTGCTCAAGGAGATCCGCGACACGCTGGTCGCCCAGCGGGGTTCGGGCCCGTCCGAGCGATAGCCGGGGCGGGGCGGCGGCTCAGAGGTGGTGGGGCGGCTTCTCGTCCAGGAAGCGCCTCAGATCGTCGGCGGCGTCGCCGCCGGCGCCCGGCCGGTCGCCCCAGCCGCGGTCCGTGTCGTCCGAGGACTGCCGGTTCAGCGGGTCGTCGAAGACCAGCGCGGCCTTCGGACCGCGCTTCGGCCCGCCCTCCGGGACGCTCTTCGGCTCGCCCTCCGGGGCGCTCTCCGGGACGCTCTTCGGATCCCGCTCTGGATCGTGCTTCGGCTCGGGTGCCGAGGAGGTGCTCATGCCTTCAGGGTACGGGGCGCGGAAGGGTCCGGGACGGGAGTGCGGGGCCGACGCGGGACCGTGAGGCCGTGGCGGGCCAGACTGGGGCGCATGACGGTTGACGCACTGACGGACGTGCAGGGGCTACGGGTCGGGCACGCCACCCGCACCGGAGACGGCTGGCTCACCGGGACCACGGTGGTACTGGCGCCGGAGGGCGGCGCCGTCGCCGCGGTGGACGTGCGCGGCGGCGGACCCGGCACCAAGGAGACCGACGCGCTCGACCCGCGCAACCTCGTCCGGACGGTCGAGGCCGTGGTGCTGACCGGTGGCAGCGCCTACGGGCTGGACGCGGCGTCCGGGGTGATGGCCTGGCTGGAGGAGCGCGGGCGCGGGGTTCGCGTCGGGGCCGACCCGGCGCACGTCGTGCCGGTGGTGCCGGCGGCGTGCGTCTTCGACCTCGGGCGTGGCGGCGACTTCCGGGCCCGGCCGGACGCGGCGCTCGGCCGGGCGGCGGTCGAGGCCGCGGCGGCGAGCGAGCCGGGCGCACCGGTGCCCGAGGGATGCGTCGGCGCCGGGACGGGGGCCACGGTCGGGGCGATGAAGGGCGGCGTGGGCACCGCGAGCGTCGTGCTCGGCTCGGGGATCACGGTGGGCGCGCTGGTCGTGGCCAACGCGGCGGGGTCGGCGCTGGATCCGGAGACGGGGGTGCTGTACGGGGAGTTGTTCCAGGGGCGGGTGAGCCATCCGCGGGCGCGGGTGCGGGACGCCGCGCGACGCCGGCTCGCCGAGAGCGAGGCGCGCAACGCGCTGCCGCCGCTGAACACCACGCTCGCGGTGGTCGCCACCGACGCGGACCTGTCGAAGGCCCAGGCGCAGAAGCTGGCCGGGACGGCACACGACGGGATCGCGCGCGCCGTGCGGCCGGTGCATCTGCTGAACGACGGGGACACGGTGTTCGCGCTCGCCACCGGGGCGCGGCCGCTCGACGCCGGGCAGCCGCTGGCGCTGAACGAGATCCTCGCCGCCGGCGCGGACGCCGTCACTCGCGCCATCGTGCGCGCCGTGCGCGCCGCCCGGGCGGTGGACGGGCCCGGCGGGTGCTGGCCGTCGTACACGGAGCTGTACGGCCGGTAAACGCGGTATGGCCTGGGGACATTGACAGTTCGTCGGAAGGGGAGGGAACTCGGTGCACGGTCGGCGCGTTTTTCCGGCGCACGTTTTCTCGGTTCCTGGTCACAATGTCCGGCCGAGGGGCTACGGTATGCACCCACCAGGTGACATGCTGCAACGCCGGGAGAGACCTTGAGCGTTCCGTACGAGACCGAAGCGTACGAACCACCCGAGTCGCCCGAGTCTCCGGAGGAGCACCTCGCGCGGCTGCTCGGCCGCGCCCTCAACTCATTCGAACTGCCCGACGAGATCATGAGCCGGCTCGACTGCGCGCTGGCGCACGACAGCTCGCTGCACTCCGCGCACCACAGCGCCGGTCTGCACCGTGAGACGTACCGGCACACATGGCTGCTCGCCGACGGCTCGGCGCTCACGCTGTGGGAGCTGGTCCACAACCCCACCCCGGGCAGCGCCCCGCAGCACGAGGTGTACATCGACGAGGAGGAACTGCGCGCCGCCACCGGCCGGCTGCCCCTCTCCCCGGAGGCGCCCGAGTTCGAACTGCCGGTGCTGTTACGGCTGTCGGCGCTCCCCGGGCCCCGCCACGCCTATGTGCCGGACGACTCGGCGGACCACGCGCGCCGGCTGCTGCGCCGGGCGGAGAACACCGACGGTCCCGACGCGGAGATCGCCGCGCTGCTGGCCACGGCGTGCGGGCACCAGATCACGCAGGCCTTCGGGCGTCCGAGCCGCACGGGCCGTACCGGGGCGTCGTTCTCGCTGTACGAGCACGCGTTCCTGCTGGCCGACGGACGTGAGCTGTCCCTGTGGGAGGTCGAGCACACGGCCACCCCGGACGGGCGGCACATGTGCGAGGTCTACGACAGCGAGGACGCCGCCCGGGCGGCGATGGAACGGCGCGCGGCGCAGCGCTCCTAGGCGGGGCCGGCCGTACCGGGACCGGCCCCACAGGGAGCGCCGCGCCGCGTTCGCGCACCGGCCACCGGCTGGGTCACGGCGTGGACGCCGGTTCCTTCCCGGCCGGCGTCGCGGCGGTCGGCGCGCCCGCGCCCTCCAGGTGCTGGGCCGGGCGCCTGGGCAGCGCGAACATCAGCAGGAAGATCACGACCATGACGGAGGCCGCCCACCCGAGCGCGTACCGGTACGCCTCCGCGAAGGCGGCGCCGACCTCTGCCGGGGCCAGGTGGTCGTCCATGGTGCCGAAGAAGACCACCGAGACCAGGCCGAGCCCCAGCGCGTTGCCCATCTGCTGGACGGTGCTGATCAGCCCGGACGCCGAGCCGGCGTGCTCGTGCGGCACCTCGGAGAGGATCGCGTCGGTCAGCGGGGCGACGATCAGGCCCATGCCCACGCCCATCACGACCAGCGGGAGCGTCATCTGCCAGGGCGTGATGGCGAGGCCGTAGTGCTCGGACTCCCAGATGTAGAGCAGCAGTCCGGCCGCCATCACCAGCGCGCCCGCCTGGAGCACGCCCCGGCCGAAGCGCGGCACCAGCTTCTGCACCGACATCCCGGCCGCCACCGACACGGCGATCGAGAACGGCACACCGGTCAGCCCGGCCTTCAGCGGAGACCAGCCGAGGCCCATCTGCATGTACAGCGTCCAGACCAGGAAGAACACGCCGAGCACCACGCCGAAGACGGTCTGCACGGCGATGCCGGCCGCGAAGCTCTTGACGCGGAACAGCGACAGTTCGATCAGCGGGGAGCCGTCACGGGCCGACTTGCGTCGCTCGTACGCCACCAGCGCCCCGAACACCACCAGCGCGCCGCCCATCGACACATGTCCCCACACCGGCCAGTCCAGCTCGTGGCCGCGGGTGAGCGGGTAGAGCAGCATCAGCAGGCCCAGCGTCACCAGGGCGACGCCGACCAGGTCGAGCCGCAGGGCCTGGGGCGCCTTGGACTCGGTGATGAAGCGGCGGCCGAGGATCAGCGCGGCGACGCCGACCGGGAGGTTGATCAGGAAGATCGGGCGCCAGTCGAGGCCGAAGAGGTTCCACTCCGTCAGCAGGGCGCCCAGCAGCGGCCCGGAGACCGCGCCGAGCCCGACGATCGCGCCGAACAGGCCGAAGACCTTGCCGCGTTCGTGCGCCGGGAACGTGGCGTGCACGATCGCCAGGACCTGCGGCACCATCAGCGCCGCCATCGCGCCCTGGAGGATGCGGGCGGCGACGAGCATCTCCGGGTTCGCGGCCAGGCCGCACAGCGCGGACGCGACGGTGAAGCCGGCGACTCCCGCGAGGAAGACGCGCTTGCGGCCGTGGATGTCGCCGAGCCGTCCGCCGGTGATCAGACCGGCGGCGAAGGCCAGCGCGTAACCGGCGGTGATCCACTGGATCTGGCTGAGGGAGGCGCCCTCGTTGCGCTGGATCGTCGGTATCGCGATGTTGACGATCGTGACGTCGACGAGGTCCATGAAGGCCGCCGTCATCACGATCGCCAGGGCGAACCAGCGGCGCCGGTCGCCGCCGTCGGTCGCCGCGGCGGTCGCCGTCGTCCCGGGGGCGGTGGTCGTCCCGGCGGTCACGGTTGTCTCAGCGGTCATGGCTGTCTCGGTGGTAACGGTTGTCTCGGTGGGGTCGGTGAAGGGCATGGTGGGAAAGCTAAATCCCCATTAGGTCAGATCGCGTCCTAATGGCGCGGCATCCTCCTCCCATGACGACAGACACCCCGGCCCGGCTCCTGACCCTCCTCTCTCTCCTTCAGACGCCCCGTGAGTGGCCCGGCGGGGAACTCGCCGACCGGCTCGGTGTGTCACGGCGCACGGTCCGGCGGGACATCGACCGGCTGCGGGAGCTGGGTTATCCCGTGGAGTCGAGCAAGGGCGCCGACGGCGGCTACCGGCTCGTCGCGGGCAAGGCGATGCCGCCGTTGGTCCTCGACGACGAGGAGGCCGTGGCGATCGCGGTGGGGCTGCGCGCCGGCGCCGGCCACGCGCTGGAGGGCGTGGACGAGGCGTCGGTGCGGGCGCTGGCCAAGCTGGAGCAGGTGCTGCCCGCCCGGCTGCGCCGCCGCGTCGCTACCCTTCAGGCCGCGACCACCCCGCTGACCAGCGGCGACGGCGCGACCATCGCGCCCGAGACGCTCACCGCGATGGCCTCGGCGGTGGCGGGCCGGGAACGGCTGCGGTTCGCCTACCGGGCCGGGGACGGCAGCGCGTCACGCCGGCTGACGGAGCCGTACCGGCTGGTGTCGACGGGACGGCGCTGGTACCTGGTGGCATACGACCTGGGGCGCGAGGACTGGCGTACGTTCCGCGTCGACCGGGTGAGCGAACCGTTCCCGACCGGGGCGCGGTTCGAGCTGCGCGAACTGCCGGAGGGGAGCGCGGAGGAGTATCTGCGCCGGTCGCTCGGGCACCGGCAGGAGACGTACGACTTCACCGTCACGTTCGCCGCGGACGCGGAGGCCGTCACGGCGGGGCTGCGCGGCTGGCGCGGGGCGGCGCCGGAACCGCTCGGCCCCGGCCGCTGCCGGCTGAGCGGGACGACCGGGGACCCGGTGGAGTGGCTGGCGGTGCGGCTGGCGCTGGTGGGCGCCGACTTCACCGTGGAGGGTCCGGAGAAACTAACCGATTGTGTACGGGAGTTGGGCGGGCGAATGGTGCGGGCCGCCGAAGGATGAGCACCGGATCCGCCCGCGTCCGGCCGTCTCCGGGCCTTCCCGGGCCGTCTCGGGGTCTTTCCGGGCCGTCTCCGGGCCTTTCCGGGCCGTCTCCGGGCCGTCTCGGGGCGGGCGTGGCCGGGCTGATCCTCCGACCGGCCGATGAACTGCCGATGACGCCATCGGCGTGGTTCCCGGCCGCCTCCGCAACCGCCCCCGGCCCGCGGCGACTCCCTTCCGGTGTCCGACACACCTCGCGTAAGGAGCCCTCCGTGAGCGCGACCGCCTTCGAGCACGGCACCGCCGGGACCCGCCTGGACCCGTACGCCCACGGCGACTACCTGCTGCCCCCGCCCCGCCCCGCCGACCGCATCGCCGTCACGGCGGACCGGTACGACCCCATGGCCGCCACCGCCACCCCGCCCCACCGGGCCGCCGTCACGATCGACCCGCGCGACCGGCGCCGTCTCGACCTGCACGCGGCCCTGACGGCGGCCGGCATCCCGCCCCGCCCCGAGGACCGCGAGGCCATCGAGCAGCTCGCCGCCCTCCCCGGCGGCATCAGCGCCAGCATCCGGCGCTGGCTGCACCACACCACCACGCACCCTTGCGCATGAGCGACCGGGCCGACCGATCCGCCCGAGCCGCGAGCCGCCCGACCGCCCGATCCGACCGGGCGAGCGCGGCCACCCGAGCCACGCCGACCGCACTCCCCCACAAGTCGCCTCTCACCCCACCCTCACCCCACCCCTCATCCCCACCTCCCCTCACCCACCCGGCCCATCCCCCCACCCCTCTGACCTGCCCAAACTCCTCGAACCCAGCGCACGCCCGGGCCCCGGAGGGACACTGGGGACATGGGCGACCTCGATCCGCCGAAGCCACTGTCACGCCGATTCCCCGGGAGACCGCAGAGCGCGGCGTCGGCGCGGCGGTTCGTGCGCGCCGCTCTCGGCGGTGTCGCCTCCGAGCTGGCCGACACCGCGCAGTTGCTGGTCAGCGAGCTGGTGACCAACGCGGTGGTGCATGCCCGCACCGACGTCGACGTGGACGTCCTCGTCCGGGACGGCCGGGTGCGGGTGCGGGTCGTCGACGAGCGGCCGGGCAGGGCGCCGGTGCCGCAGCGCTGTCCGCCCTACGCCGGCACGGGGCAAGGGCTGGCCCTGGTGGAGCAGCTGGCCTCGCGGCACGGGGTGGAGACCGGCGAGGCGCACAAGGCGGTGTGGTTCGAGCTGTGGCCCGGCGGGCCCCCGCCGCCCTCCCCGGGCTGGACGGCCGCCTCGCCGAAGCGCTCCTTCGGGGACACGGTGACGCTGATCGACGTACCCAGCGCCCTTTACTCGGCGTGCACGCAGCACCGGCACGCGCTGCTGCGCGAGCTGTCGTTCGCCGCGGCCCTCGGGCACGCCCCCGAGGTGACGGACGGGGACCTCGTCGCCGCGCACGACGTCAGCAACATGATCACCGCCTGTGTCGCGGCGGCGGTGGAGGCGCAGCCGCCCGACGCCGACCTGCGTTCCCTCTCCCTTCCGCTGCCCCGGGACGCGGGGCCGGCGGTGCGCACCCTGCGCCGGGTGCTCGGGCTGGCCGAGGCGGCGGCGCGGGAGGAGCGCCTGCTGACCCTTCCGGCGCTGCCCCGGCTGCGGGCCTTCCAGGACTGGATGTTCGACCAGATCCTCGGCCAGCTCGCCGGCGGCCCGCCCGCCGCCTGGACCGTGGTGCCCCGCGAGCCCGACGCCACTGCGGCGGACCTGGTGCCGTGGGACGCCGCGAACGTACGGGCCGGCCGGATGCCGACCATCGCCGCCGACGACGGCAACCGGATCATCGCGGTCAACAAGGCGGCCGCCGACCTGCTCGGCTGGCAGCCCGACGACCTGCTCGGCCGCAAGCTCACCACGCTCATCCCCGAGCATCTGCGCCGACGGCACATCGCCGCCTTCACCTCGCTGCTGCTCACCGGCCGGACGCACATCGTGGGCCGCTCCGTGCCGCTGCCGGCGCTGCACCGCGACGGTCGGATGGTGCCCGTGCGGCTGGTGATCCAGACGCAGGAGACCGCCGACGGCCGTACCGTCTTCGTCGGCCAGATGAGCCCCCGCGCGACCACCGCGATCGACGCCCCGGCCGTCCGGACCGAGCGCAGCCGGCAGGTCCCGCCCGGCGAGCCCGCCGGCGGCGCCCGGTCCCCGGCGGCCGTACGACGGGAAGCGGGGACCGGCAGCGGGACGTCTGCGGGCGAGGCCGGCATGTCGCCGCTGGAACGGCTGACCCTCCTCGCCGACACCGGCGCCGCGCTGAACGACACCCTGGACCTGGACAGCGGACTGCACAGCGTCGGCCGGCTCATCACCCGGCGGCTGGCCGACTGGTACGCGGTGGACCTGTTCACCGACCAGGCGCAGGTCGAGCGGGTCTGCGTCGTCCTGCGCGATCCCCCCACGCAGCGGCCGGCGGCGTACGAGGGCAGGCTGCCGTCCGTCTCCGACACCTCCCGCGGGCCGCTCGCCCGGGCGCTGCGCGGCGCGGGGCCGCTGCTGCTCGACCGGATCCTGCCGCCCGGCCAGGCCGAGAGCGCGCTGGACGCCCACTACGCGCGGCTGCTGCGGAAACTGGGAACGGACAGCGCGATCGTCGCCCCGCTGCGGGCCCGCCGCAAGATCTTCGGCGCGCTGACGGTGGGCCGTTCCGCGGGCCGGCGGCCGTTCACCGAGGAGGACCTGTCCCTGGTGGACGACCTGGTGCACAGCCTGGCCCTCGGGGTGGACAACTCCCGCCTCTACCAGGAGACCCGCAACATCGCCGAACGCCTGCAGCGCTCCCTGCTGCCGGTGCTCCCGGACATCGACAGCCTGCAGATGGCCGCCCGTTACGCCTCCTCCTCGACCACGGCCCAGGTCGGCGGCGACTGGTACGACTGCTTCCTGCTGCCCAGCGGCGACACGGCGGTCGTCATCGGCGACGTCACCGGGCACAACCTGGACGCGGCGATCGCGATGAGCCAGCTGCGCAGCATGCTCCGCGGCATCGCGGTCGACCGGCAGGAGCCGCCCGAGCTGGTGCTGCGCCGGCTGGATCTGGCCAACCACAGCCTCCACCGGGAGGCCACCGCCACCTGCCTCTACGGCGTCGTGAAAGGCACTCCGGGCGGCCCCTGGGAGCTGCGGCACTCCTCCGCCGGTCATCTGCCGCCGCTGCTGACCACGCGGGAGGGCGGGACCCGCTATCTGGAGGAGGGTGCGGGGCTGTTGCTCGGCATGGACCCGAACATGCCGCGCCGGGCGGCGACCAGCGCGCTGCCGGCCCGATCGACGCTGCTGCTCTACACCGACGGTCTCGTGGAACGCCGGGGCGAGTCGCTGGACGACGCCCTGGACCGGCTCCGCCGGTACACCGCGGAGCTGGCCCGGGAGCCGCTGGAGACGTTCTGCGACGAGCTGCTGATCGGGCTGGGGGCGGACAGCGCCGACGACATCGCGGTGCTCGCGCTGCGGCCGACGCCGGTGTGAGCCGCCCACCTGCCGTACAGCGTCGTACGCGGTCGTCCCGGCGTCACGTCCAGGGGAAGTCGCGCAGGGCCTCGAGGTTGCGCAGCGCCAGTTCCGCGGGCCCGTCGGGGCCGGTCGCCGGGGCGGTTCCGGACGCCCAGGACTCGACGGCCACCCGCACCGCCGCGCCCGCCACCGCCGCCGCGAACCGCAGCCGGGGGGTGACGGGCGGGACCGGCGTGACGGGATGGCGTACGGCAACGTTGTCGTCACGGTGCGTGCACGGCGTCGTCCGGGCCGCCAGCGCCTGGGACAGGGTGTCCTCCGAGGCCTGGCACACCTCGGCCCACACCTTGCGCAGGGCGGGGCTGGTGTGGGCGAGGTGGACGAGGGTGCGGACCCACTCCCAGGAGGCGGCGGAGACTCCCGCGCCGGGGGTGAGGGTGTGGCGCACCGCGTGTTCCAGGGCCTCGGTCACCGGCAGGTGGGCCGGGGCGTCGCGGAGGGCCTCGGCCCAGCGCTGGGCGCCGGCCGCGTAGAGGGGCGCGACGGCCTCCTCCTTGGTGGCGAAGTAACGGTAGAAGGTGCGCGGGGCGATGCCGGCGGCCTGGGCGATGTCCTCGGCGCGGGTGGCGCGCAGCCCGTTCCGTACGAAGAGGGCCGCCGCGGCGCGGGCGATCTCCATCCGGGTCGCCGCCTTGCGCCGTTCGGTGAGGGAGAGGGAGGCCGGGGCTGCCGGTGCGGGGGTGGCCGACGCGAGGTCGGCCGGTTCCCGGGGTTTGCGTGCCGGCGGATTCGGTGCTTGGGTCGTGCTCACGCCCGGCAGGGTATGCCGGTGTGGCACAATCTGCCATCCGGCGGGCCACCCCGGTGTTCAGGTACGGGGTGCCCCGCCGCTCGGCGTGCTCTCGCCGCGGCTCCGGTAGGCCCGTGCGACGACGCCCCCACCGCCCGACGGAGAAAGAGCCGGGCTCCGACGCCCGGGGGAAGACGTCGAAGCCCGGCTCGGGGAGCGTCCCGCCGCCGGGGGGAGTGCGTCGGGACGTGGCTCTCGTACGTGGCCGGTGGGCCGGGGGTGGGCCCGGAAGTCTTGTTCCCCCGCCCCTGGCCCTTGAAGCGACGTTACAGCGCCATTGTTCGCGCGGCCTTTGGCCACCGGCGCACGCGCCCGCGCGGGGTGTGCGCCCGTCGGCGCGCCGGTCGGTGGTGGAGCCGGTGCCGTCGGTACCTCGGTCGGTGCCGGAGCCGGTCGCCGTCGGTACCTCGGTCGGTGCCGCAGCCGGCCGGTGCCGCAGCCCGTGGCCGTCGGTGCGGCAGCCGATGCGACCGGCCGGTCAGGCGACCGCGTCGAACCCGGTGTCGCGGGCGAGCTTCTTCAGCTCCAGCAGCGCGTGCTTCTCGATCTGCCGGATGCGCTCGCGCGTCAGTCCGTGCTCCTTGCCGACCTCGGTCAGCGTGCGCTCCCGGCCGTCGTCGATGCCGTAGCGCATCTTGATGATGGAGGCCGTGCGCTGGTCGAGGCGGCCGATCAGGTCGTCCAGTTCCTCGCTGCGCAGCAGCGTGAGCACCGACTGCTCGGGCGACACCGCGGAGGTGTCCTCGAGCAGGTCGCCGAACTGCGTCTCGCCCTCGTCGTCGACCGACATGTTCAGCGAGACCGGGTCGCGCGCCCAGTCGAGCACGTCGATGACGCGCTCCGGCGTCGAACCCAGCTCGGCGGCGATCTCCGCGGGCTCCGGGTCGCGCCCGTGCTCGCGGTTGAACTCGCGCTGCACACGCCGGATCCGGCCCAGCTCCTCCACCAGGTGGACGGGGAGCCGGATAGTGCGCGACTGGTCGGCTATGGAGCGGGTGATGGCCTGGCGGATCCACCAGGTGGCGTACGTGGAGAACTTGAAGCCCTTGCGGTAGTCGAACTTCTCGACCGCGCGCACCAGGCCGGCGTTGCCCTCCTGGATCAGGTCGAGCAGCGGCAGACCGCTGCGCGGGTACCGGCGGGCCACGGCGACGACGAGGCGGAGGTTGGAGCGGATGAAGACGTCCTTGGCCCGCTCCCCCTCGGCGACCAGGGCCTCCAGCTCCTCACGGCTGGCGTCCGCCTTGGACTCCTCGTAGCCGTCGAGGACCTGCTGCGCGAACACACCCGCCTCGATGATCTGGGACAGCTCGACCTCCTTGGCGGCGTCGAGCAGCGGTGTACGCGCGATCTCGTCGAGGTACATGCCGACCAGATCGCGGTCCGCGATCTCGCCGCCATGGGCGCGAACACTGCTGGCCGCGTCGACGGTCTCGCCGGCGGCGGACGTACGACGGGCGACGGCACGGGTTGCCATGCGTGCTCCCTTGCGATGTGAGGTCAGCGGGTGGTCCGTGGATGCTCGACATCGACCCCGGACGGTCCCTGCCTTGTCTGCTTCGGAACTCTCCCCGGGTGCCCTGCATCCGATGGAAACAACGACTGGAATCAGGACAGAATTCCCAACCCACCCATCGATTTTTCTGATCATGCAGTACCCTGTCGGCCCACACGAGGAGGCACGATGGCGTCGGGACGCACGGAGGTGCAGGTCAGGCCGGGTATCGAGGCGGATCTCGCGCCCCTCACCGACCTGTACAACCACTACGTCCGTGAGACGCCCATCACATTCGACACCGTCGCCCTCACTCCTTCGGAGCGCCGCTCGTGGCTGCTCTCCCACCCTGTAGACGGACCGCACCGGTTGATGGTTGCCACGGAGGCGGACCCACAGCGGATTCTGGGTTACGCGACCTCGGGGCCGTTCCGCGCCAAGCCCGCCTACGCCACCTCCGTCGAGGTCTCCGTGTACCTCGCCCCGGACGCGGTGGGCCGGGGCGTCGGAACGCTGCTGTACGAGGCCCTGTTCGAGGCGCTGTCCGGTGAGGACGTGCACCGGGCGTACGCCGGGATCGCACAGCCGAACGAGGCGTCCGCGCGGCTGCACGAACGGTTCGGCTTCCGGCACGTCGGCACCTACCGGGAGGTGGGCCGCAAGTTCGGCCGCTACTGGGACGTGGCCTGGTACGAGAAGGAGCTCTGAGCCGCTCCGGGCCGCTCGGGACGACCCCGAGCCGCCCGCTCGCCCCCCGCTCGTCCGTTCGGGACGACTCCGAGCCGCCCGCTCGCCCCCGCTCGTCCGCCCGCACCGGCCTCCTCGCCCCGGTCCTCAGCCGAACTGCACCGACCGCTTCGCCAGCCCCATCCAGAACCCGTCGATCACCGACCGGTGCTCGTCCAGTTCGCCGGCCGCGTCGGCGGCGCCCAGGGTCACGAACAGCGGGGCGAAGTGCTCGGTGCGCGGGTGGGCGAGCCGGCCCGCCGGGGACTTGCGGGTGAAGTCGAGCAGCGCGTCGACGTCGCCGTCCTCCAGCGCGCGCCGGCCCCAGTCGTCGAACTCGGCCGACCAGGCGGGCACGCCGCCCTGGCGCAGCGCGGCGAGGTTGTGGGTGAAGAAGCCGGACCCGACGACGAGCACGCCCTCGTCGCGCAGGGGCGCGAGCCTGCGGCCGATCTCCATCAGCCGCACCGGGTCGAGGGTCGGCAGGGAGATCTGGAGGACCGGGATGTCGGCCTCGGGGAACATCTCGACGAGCGGGACGTACGCCCCGTGGTCCAGGCCCCGGTCGGGGATGTCCTGGACGGGCGTGCCGGGGGCGCGCAGCAGCTTCCGCACGGCTTCGGCGAGCGCGGGCGCGCCCGGGGCGTCGTAGGTCACGCGGTAGTAGTGCTCGGGGAAGCCCCAGAAGTCGTGGACCAGCGGGACGCGGGTGGTGGCGCCGAGGGCGAGCGGGGCCTCCTCCCAGTGGGCGGAGACCATGAGGATCGCCTTGGGGCGGGGCAGGCCGGCGGCCCAGGCGGCGAGCTGGCCGGGCCAGACGGGGTCGTCGGCGAGGGGCGGTGCGCCGTGGCTGAGGTAGAGGGCGGGCATGTGCTCCGGCGCGGCGGCGGCAGACATGACGGCGGCTCCCTGGTCGAGGGACCGGCCGGTCGGCCCGTGGGGCCGCGGGTCGACCGATCCTTGAAGTCTCAAGCATGATGACGACGGTGACGACCCTACACCGGCCTTGTTGAACTCTCAAGTGTTCCGTGGGGCTCTATTTAAACTTTCAACCAGCGACATAGGGTGGACCCATGAACAGTGCGAACTGGCTCACCGACGGGGAACAGGCGGTCTGGCGCGCCTTCATCGAGTCGGTCACCCTCCTGGAGGACCACCTCGACCGGCAGCTCCAGCGCGACGCGGACATGCCGCACATCTACTACGCCCTGCTCGTCCAGCTCGCCGAGTCGCCCGACCGCCGGCTGCGGATGACCGAGCTGGCGATGCGCGCGAAGATCACCCGTTCCCGTCTCTCGCACGCCGTCGCACGTCTGGAGAAGAAGGGCTGGGTGCGCCGGGAGGACTGCCCCTCGGACAAGCGGGGCCAGTTCGCGGTGCTGACCGACCGGGGCGCGGAAGTCCTGCGGCAGGCGGCGCCGGGCCATGTCGCCGCCGTGCGCCAGGCGGTGTTCGACCGGCTCACCCCGGAACAGCAGAAGGCCCTCGGCGAGATCATGCGGATCATCGCCGAGGGCCTTCAGCCGGCCGAAGTGGGCGCCGACCTGCCCTGGCTCCGTTAGGGAGTGTCCGACACCCCTGGACCCCAGGACCGGTCCGCTCACGGACGGGGCGTCCCCTTCCCCGTCCGTCCCCCCGTCGTACGGAACGTCAGTGCACGGCCACCGGAACCGCGAACTGCTCCTCCTCGGCGCCCTCCGCGGAGCCGCCGAGCGCGGTGCCGCCCGGGCGGCCGGCGTTGATGAAGGTCACCGCGATGCCCGCGGCGACGACCAGGATGCCGACGGCGAACCAGATGGCGCTGGTGTAGCCCTCGACCATGGCGTTGAGCTGGACCAGCTGTTGAGCGGAGGGCGTGGTCGCCGAGGCGCTGTGGGTGTCGACGTACGCCGCCGTCGCCGAGGCGGCGATGGTGTTCAGCAGGGCCGTGCCGATCGCGCCGCCCACCTGCTGCGAGGTGTTGACCATCGCGGAGGCGACACCGGAGTCACGCGGCTCCACACCGTGCGTGGCCAGGGCCATCGCCGGCATGAACGCGGTGCCCATGCCGAGGCCGAGCAGCAGCATCGCCGGCAGCAGCAGGGCGGCGTACGACGAACCGATCTCCATCCGCGTCAGCAGCAGCATGCCGATCGCGGCGACCAGGAAGCCCGGGCCCATCAGCAGGCGCGGGGCGACGCGGGTCATCAGCCGGGCGCCGATCTGGGTGGAGCCGGTGATCATGCCCACGATCATCGGGAGGAAGGCGAAGCCGGTCTTGACCGGCGAGTAGCCCTTGACGACCTGGAGGTAGTACGTGAGGAACAGGAACAGGCCGAACATCGCGATGATCGCGAGGCCGAGGGAGAGGTAGACGCCGGCCCGGTTGCGCTCGGTGATGACGCGCAGCGGCAGCAGCGGGGCCTTGACCTTCGCCTCGACGAACACGAACGCGGCGAGCAGGACGGCGGACGCGACGAACATGCCGACCGTCACCGAGTCGCTCCAGCCCTCGGCCTCGGCGCGGGTGAAGCCGTAGACCAGCGCGACCAGGCCGAGCGTGGAGAGGATCACGCCGGGGATGTCGAGCGAGGAGCGGTTGCGGCCGCCCGCGGGCTCGTGGATGACGAACCAGGCGCCGGCCGCCGCGACCACGGCGAACGGGATGTTGACGTAGAAGGTCCAGCGCCAGTCCAGGTACTCGGTGAGGAAGCCGCCGAGGATCAGGCCGACGGCGCCGCCGCCGCCCGCGATCGCGCCGTAGATGCCGAACGCCTTGGCGCGCTCCTTGGCGTCCGTGAACATCACGGCGAGCAGGGAGAGCGCGGCGGGCGCGAGTATCGCGCCGAAGACGCCCTGGAGGGCGCGGGCCCCGAACATCATGGCCTCGTTGACGGCGGCGCCGCCCAGCGCGGAGGCCACGGCGAAGCCGGCGAGACCGATCACGAAGGCGCGCTTGCGGCCCCACAGGTCGGCAATGCGTCCGCCGAACAGCAGCAGACCGCCGAAGGCGAGGGCGTAGGCCGTGACGACCCACTGGCGGTTGCCGTCCGAGATCCCCAGGTCCTGCTGGGCGGACGGCAGCGCGATGTTCACGATGGTGGCGTCGAGGACGACCATCAGCTGGGCGAGCGCGATGAAGACGAGCGCCTTCCAGCGCAAGGGGTCGGCGGCCGGGGCCGCTGCAGGAGCGCCGGGGACGACGGCGCGGGGTGTTTCAGGCATGGCTGTACCCACTTCGGAGCTTCGGAACGTGAAATCTTCGGGACGTGATCGGAGCGTGAACGCTTCGGGACTGCTCGGGCGGAAATCGGAGCTTCGTCGGGACCAGGACTTCGTTGGGCGAAACGGGACTTCGTCGGACGAAAAGCGGAAGAAGCGTAGGGCGAACCGGACGCGGGACGCGGACTGCTGGCTCAGGCGCGGCGAAGGGCCTCCATGGTCACGGGCCTGCCCGTGAGCAACGTGGGGGCCGGCGCCCGCAGTCCGTCCAGGAACAGCTGCAGGTGACGGTGGACGAAGCGGTCGATGCTGAGGCAGGCGGCACCCGCCGGAGGCCGGCTGAGCTGGGCGATGACGATCATCAGATCGCCGACGTCCACATCGGGACGCAGCTGCCCGGCGGCCTTGGCACGGTCCATGACCTCCTGCACCAGCGCCTCGACCCGGGTGCGGGCCGCCTCCAGTTCGGGGTGGTGCGCGTCGAAGGTGCTGGCGATCATCGGGCACAGGGCGCTGATCCGCTCGTCGGCGGCCGTGTGCACGAAGCTCTCCAGTGCCGCGAAGGCGTCCCCGTGGTCGGCCAGCGCCTGCTCGGCGGCATGGGCCGTGCGGTCCATGACGGAGCAGACGACCTCACGGACGAGGGCGTCGCGGTCCGGGAAGTTGCGGTACACCGTGGCGTTGCCGACGCCGGCCCGGCGGGCGATCTCGTCCAGCGGCACATCGGGGCCGAGCTCGACGAACATCTCCCGGGCGGCGGTGACGATGCGCTCCCGGTTGCGCAGGGCGTCGGCGCGCGGCCGGGGCACCTTGCGGCGTGCGGGGGCGGCGGCGTTCACGGCGTACTCCTCGAGTGGTCTGGGTGGTCTTCCCAGGGCGATCGGAACGAGTGTCGCGGCGATCCGGGGAGCAGCTCCCCGTTTCGTCCGGACGCAGGGTTAAACGGGGATCGAGTCCCCGGTTATTTCCCGCATTCGAGGTGACCTGAGTCACACCCGCCCGAAGCTCGACGCACGCCGCCTTCCGACGCCCGGGACCACACCCACACCCGCCTCGCCCGAGGCCCGGGACCACGCCCCCCCGCACCCCCTCCCACCTGCCCCTCCCTCCTCCCACTCCCCCTTTCGCGTGATCGCCCGAACGGTCTCCCCCAGCGCGCGCCCGCGACACGCCCCGCACAGGGTGAGGAGAGGGTGCAGCCGGGAGAACGGTGGCTGCCTGGAGCGAAAGGTCCATGCATGCAGCCACGGCCCCCGTCGCAACCCCTCCCCTCCGGCGCGCGCCGGATACGCCCGCGCCGGGTCGCCGCGCTCGGCGCCGTGACCGCGCTCACCCTGGCGGTCGGCACGTCGGCGGGCACGGGTCACCACACGGTGGGCCCGGCGGCGGCCGGGGCGCGCGCGATGAACCCGGCCCACGCCACCGCCCTCGCCCCCTGCATGATCAGCAGCAGGCTGGACGTGCAGATGTCCGAGGGCATCCCCACCTCCGGCGGCTACGCCCGTTCCACCGGCACGATCCGCGCGCTCACCCTGATGATCGACTTCGAGGACGCGCCGGGCCGGGGCAGCGCCATGAACCGCTTCCGGGAGTTCTTCCCGCAGACCCGCGCCTGGTTCCGCACCAGCTCCTACGGCCGCCTGGACTACCGCCCCGAGACCCCGATCCGCGACTGGCTGCGGATGCCCAGGCCGTTCGAGGAGTACGGCATAGAGCGCGGCGCCCCCTTCGAGCCCGGCTACCGCCTGCTGGTCGAGGACCTGGTAGGCGCCGCCGACCCCGAGGTCGACTTCGCGGCGTACGACCTGCTGAACGTGCTGGTGACCCCGAACGCCGGCCCGTCCGCGCTGGACACCGTCCTGTCGGTGACGTTCGCCGGCAACAGCGAGGCCCCCACGGCGGACGGCGTCCCCGTCGCCAACGCCTCCTTCGTCTACTCCCGCCAGGACGACGGCTCCGGCGCCTACGCGCGCACCGGCTACCGCGTCCTGCCGCACGAGAACGGCCACGTCTTCGGCCTGCCCGACCTCTACACCCAGGAGGGCGGGGGCGCGGTCGGGCACTGGGACATCATGAGCGAGGACTGGGGGGCCAACAACGACCTCCTCGGCTGGCACAAGTGGAAGCTCGGCTGGCTGGACCCGGCCCAGGTCGGCTGCGTCGCCGCGCACGGCACGAGCGAGCACCTGCTGACCCCGCTGGCCCGCCCGGGCGGCCCCAAGCTGATCTTCATACCCATCGACCGGCGCACGGGCTACGCGGCCGAGCTGCGCACCCGCGCCGGCAACGACGAGGCCGTGTGCCGGCCGGGCGTGCTGATCTACAAGGTGGACGCGGACGTGGACACCGGCATGGGGCCGGTGCGGGTGTACGACTCCCGCCGGGACAGCGGCGGCTGCACCCGCAGCCCGAACGTCCACGCGGAACTCTCCGACGCCGCCTTCACCCCGGGCCAGACCTTCAAGGACCCGCGCCGGGGCATCGAGATAGAGGTCACGGGCGTGGACCCGGCGGGGAACCATGTGGTGCGGGTGGAGCGGAAGCGGAGGTAGCGGGGAGGGAGCGGAGGTGGGGCGGGAGCGGAGGTGGGGCCGGAGGCCGGGAGCAGGCGTCGGGTGGGTGGCCGGCGTCCCGTGTCGCCGCCGGACGCCCGGCGTCCCGGCGGGCGCTCGCGCGGTTACCGTAGGCGTGCCCCGATCGCCGTACCGGAGAACTGATGCCCGCCGCCCGTCCCGCCCACCCCACGACGAACGCCGCGCCGGTCGCCGACGTGCCGGTCGCCGACGTGCCGCCGGCCGAAGCGGTCGCGCCGTTGATCCGCGGGGTCGCGGTGGTGCGGCGACTCACGGAGGCCGACGGCGTGCTGAGCCTGAGCGCCCTGGAGCGGGCCACCGGGCTCGCCCGGTCCACCGTCGACCGGGTCACGGCGACCCTCGCCCGCATGGGGTACGTCCGGCTCGACGGGCGGGACGCGGTCCTCGCTCCCCGTCTGATGGAGCTGGGCAACGCCTACCTGGCCGCCCTGCGCCTGCCCGACCTGCTGGCCGGGCGGGCGGACGCCCTCGCCGACGAGCTGGACGAGTCGGTGTCCCTCGCGGTCCGCGACGGCGACGGCATCCGGTTCGTCCACCAGGCGACCCGCCGCCGCGCGATGTCCCTGAGCTTCCGCATCGGCGACCTGCTGCCGGCCGAACGCACCGCGCCCGGCGCGCTGTTCGCGGCGCAGTGGACGCCCGAGGACTGGCGCCGCTGGCGGGCGCGCCGGGCCGAGGACCCGCGCAACGACGCCTTCATCGCCGTACCGCTGGCCGAACGTCCGCTGTCCGACCGGGACTTCGCGCGGCGCGCGGCCGAGGCCGGTGAGCAGGGGTGGGCGCTGGACGACCAGTTGATCGAACCGGGACTCGTAGCGGTGGCGGTTCCGGTACGCGATCCCCGCACCGGACGGATCGCGTGCGCGGCGAGCGTGGTCAGCCACACGAGCCGGCACACCGCGGCGAGCCTGCGCGAGAACCTGCTGCCCCGGCTGCGGGAGGCGGTCGCGGCGATGGAGGCGGAGCTGCGCACCGCGCCCCCGACCCGGCCGTGCGCCCTGCCCGCGGGACTGGCCCTGTGGACGGGTGCGTCGAAACAGGAGCTGGGCCGGGAGTTCGTGGAGTCGCTGGCCCGGGGCCTGACCGTGCTGACGGCGTTCGGCGAGGGCCGCGCCGAACTGACCCTGGCCGACGTGGCGAGGGCGACCGGGCTGGCCCGGGCGACGGCACGCCGGGCCCTGATCACGTACGAGCACCTCGGTCTGGTCCGCCAGTCCCGCGAGGGCGCCTTCACCCTCACTCCGCGCGTGCTGTCCCTCGGCTACCCACCCCTGTCCCGCACCTCCCTGCCCCGGATCGCGGCCCCGCACCTGACCGCGCTCGCCGACCGCATCCACGAGTCCACGTCGCTCGCAGTCCTCACCCCGGCCGGCGACGAGATCCAGTACACGGCCCGCGTGGCCACCACCCGCGTGATGAGCGTGAACATCACGGTGGGGACCCGTTTCCCGGCCCACGCCACGTCGATGGGCCGGGTCCTGCTGGGCGACCTGCCCTCGCCCGACCCGGGCGCACTGCACCCGCTGACCCCGCACACCGTCACGGACCCCGCCGAGCTGGCCCGGATCCTGGCCACCGTCCGCGAGCAGGGCTACGCCCTCGTCGACGAGGAACTGGAGGAGGGCCTGCGCTCGTTGGCGGTCCCGGTCCGCGACCGCGCGGGCCGTGTCGTGGCCGCCGTCAACACGGCGATGCACATCTCCCGACACACGACGCAGGAGTGCGTCGGCTCCCTCCTGCCGGAACTGCGCGCCACGGCCACCGCGATCGAGGCCGACCTGCACACGTCGTCCCGCTTCACCCGCGTGCCCCTGACCTGACCCGCCCGGCCGGCCGCGAACCCGCCGTGCCCGGCCGGGAGGCCGCCCCTGCCCGCCACGCCGCCGACCCGCCACGCCCCTTCCATACGGGTGCCGCACCGGCGCGCCACGGCTCGCCCACACCCCCGAAACGGGGCGATTCCTCTGGAACTTCGCCGACGCCACCGACATCACCATCACCGACGGCGACACCGTCGAGGGCACGATCTACGCCCCGCGCGCCACCCTCACCAACCTCGACCCGGCCAACATCGAGGGCGACATCATCGTCGACTCCCTCATCGCGGGTCCGCTCTCCGGTCGGCCGGGCGGTCCGGCCAACGCTGGGGAGATCCACTACTTCCCGTTCGCGGCGGACCTGGCGTGCGACACAGAGACGGTGTCGCCGTGGCCGACGGACAGCCCGACGGCAAGTCCGACCGACAGCCCGACGCCGACCCCGACCGACAGCCCGACGCCGACCCCTACGTTCCCGACCCCGACCTTCCCCACCCCGACGTTCCCGACCTCGTCGCCCACGGGATCGACGCCCGCCCCGTCGCCGACCGGCACGACACCGGCGCCCACGGCCACGCCGACCAGGCCGACGCCCACACCCACCAAGCCGACCGGCCGCCCTACGCCGTCCAAGCCCGGCCACGGATACGGCGACGACTACGGGGACGACTACGGCGACAGCCACGGCAGCGGTCACGGTCACGGCAAGTCCTGACACGACGGCACCGCCGACTGCGACCGGCCGTGCAGGCAGGTGAACCGCTCCGGGTGGCGAGCGCCCCCGCCGGCGCCGACAGGCCGTCGTCCCCGGCGGAGCCGCCCCGCCCCTCGACGGGGAGCGCCACCCGGCACCATGAAGCATGCGACCGGACGCCTGGCACCTCAGCCACGACCTCGACGACCTGCTCACCCATGCCGGAGACTTCCTCCGCTCGCGCCCCGTGCTGCACAACACGCCGCTCACCACGGTGGAGAAGTGGCGGACCACGCCGGGCGCGTACCAGCCCGGGTCCGTCCTCTTCGGGCGCCTGGAGTCGGACGACGGGACGCGGGCGGTCTTCTACCGGCCCCCCTCCCGCCGCCTCACCCTGACCCCGCTCTCCCCCGAGCGGGCCGACGCCCTCGCCGCCCACCTGGCCGGCCTCGGTCACACGCTCGCCGGCGTCACCGCGGACCACGACACCGCCACCGCGTTCGCCGAGGCATGGCGGCGGCACACCGGCACGACGCCCGTGCTCCGCGTCCGGATGCACCTGTACCGCCTCGACCGGCTCACCCCGCCCGACCCTCACCCCGAGGGCCACGGCCGGGCCGCGGGCGAGCAGGATCACGAGCACCTGATGCGCTGGTGCCGTGAACTGGCCGCCGATCTCGGGGAGTCCGTCGCCATCGACGCCGCCACCTGGCCCGGCACCCGCTACGCCGAGAAGCGCTACACCTTCTGGGAACTCCCGGACGGCACCCCGGTCTCCATGGCGGGCGTCAACCCCATGACCGCCGGGATGGTCCGGCTGGACCCCGTCTACACCCCGGCCCGCTTCCGCGGCCGGGGCTACGCCGCCGCCGTGACCGCCGAGGCGACCCGGGCCGTCCTCGCCGCGGGCGCCACGGAGGTCGTGCTCTACACGGACGCCGGCAACCCGACCAGCAACGCCCTCTATCGGCGGCTCGGCTATCGCCGGGTCGCCGACTGGGCGCCGTACGACTTCGCGTAGACCCGCGGCGGACGCCGGGGGCGGCCTCAGCCGCCGTTGCGCGGTGGCGGCGCCGTCGAGCCGCGGGGCGTCAGCGTGGGGGTCGGCACCTGGTGGGAGTCGCGGTCGGCTCCGCCGATGACGTCGAACAGGACGCGGGTCACCTCGGCGCCGAAGTGGTGGACGTCGTGGCTCATCGCCGACAGGGTCGGGTGGGTGATCCGGCACAGCTGGGAGTCGTCCCAGGCCAGCAGGGACAGGTCGTCCGGCACCGTGAAGCCCATCTCCGCGGCGACGCCCGCGCCCGCGACGGCCATGATGTCGTTGTCGTAGACGATCGCGGTGGGCCGGTCGGCCGCGAGCAGCAGGGAGCGGGTGGCGCGGGCGCCCTCCTTCTCGTCGAAGCCCGTGGCGATCTGCCGGGTCTCCTCCAGGCCCAGCTTGCGGACCGTCTCCGTGAACGCCCGCGCGCGGATGGCGCTGTGGCCGAGGTCCGTCGGACCGCCCACCCGGCCGATGCGCCGGTGCCCCAGCGCCGCCAGATAGCTGACCGCCTCGGCGACCGCGGAGGCGTCGTCCGTCCACACCGCCGGGAAGGACCCGGTCAGCGACGGATGCCCGACCGCCACGGCCGGCAGGCCGGTGTCCTGGAGCGCCGGGACCCGGGGGTCGTCCCGGCGGAAGTCCACCAGGATCGCCCCGGCGATCATCCGGCTGCGCCACCAGTCCTTGTAGAGGGCGATCTCCTCGTCCACGTCGCGCACCAGCCGCAGCAGCAGCGAGCAGGACCGCTCGGCGAGGACGCTCTCGATGCCGGAGATGAAGTCCATGTAGAACGGCTCCAGGCCGAGCAGCCGGGCGGGCCGGCACAGGGCCAGCCCCACCACGTCCACCCGCCGGCTGGAGAGACTGCGGGCGGTCGCGCTGGGCGCCCAGCCCAGTTCCCGGGCGGCCTGGAAGATCCGCTCGCGGGTGGCCTCGGAGACGCCGCGCTTGTGGTTGAACGCCAGGGACACCGCGCCCTTGGACACCCCGGCCCGGACGGCGACGTCCTTGATCGTGACGCGTTCCTCGGGGCCGCCGCTCACACCACGTCCACGCAGAACAGAGCGGTCCTGACGGCCTCGATGCCGACGTCGCCGCAGCCGGTGACACGGATGCGCGTCCGCTCACCGGGCAGCAGTGTCTGCGGACCTCGGTCGCAGACGGCCTCCGGACCGAGCCGGTCGGGCTGGAGCAGCAGGTCTCTGACGAGGGTATGTGCGCTGACCACGACATCGACTCTATCCCCCTGTCCGGGCACCGGTTCCAGGGCGATGTCGTAGACCGGCTTCGGGTGGGCGAAGTCCTTGTCGGGGACCGGGAAGTGCAGGGCGCGCAGGCCGCTCGCGCCCTCGCTTCCGCCCGTGCCCGGGTCCAGTGCGTCCGCGTCCGCGACCAGGAACTCCTTCCCGCAGGCCGCGTCCGGCAGCAGTTCTGCCGGCACCGCCACGCGGACCACCGAGCGGGCGGCCACCTCGACCTCGATGCGGGCCTCGTCGACCGTGGCGCCCCCGGCCTCCACGCGGCGCAGCGTCACCTCGGTCGACCAGGGCTCGGCGGACTGGTTGACGGCCGCGAGGACCAGGCCCTCGGGGGCGCCGTCGGGCGCGGGCTGGAGGGTGAGCAGCCGGTCGGCGTAGACGCGGCGCAGTTCGTGGTGGAGCGGCTTGAGGCGGCCGTCCCCGTCGACGGCGGCCCAGGAGGTGACGGGCCAGCAGTCGTTGAGCTGCCAGACGACCGTGCCGGCGCACACGGGCCAGTGCGAGCGCCAGTGCTCGATGCCGGCCGCGACCGCGCGGGCCTGGACGAGCTGGGTCAGATAGTGCCAGCGGTCGAAGTCGCCCTCGGGCAGCGGGAAGTGGCGGGCGACGCCGCGGTTCAGCTTGCCGTTGCCGTCCTCGGCCTTCTGGTGGTGCAGCATGCCCGGGGAGTCGGGGGTGAGTTCCTCGCCGGGCAGGGCGCGGCGCAGGGTGGCCAGGGCGGGCGGGGCCTGCCAGCCGAACTCGGCGACGAAGCGCGGGACGCTCGCGCGGTACTCGGCGTAGTCCTGCCGGTTCCACACCTCCCACGAGTGGTGGGTGCCGTGCGCGGGGTCGTTGGGGTGGTGGTCCCAGGAACCGGACCAGGGGCTGCCGGCGGCGTACGGGCGGGTGGGGTCGAGTTCGGCGACGATCCGCGGGAGCAGTCCGAGGTAGTAGCCCTCGCCCCAGGAGTCGCCGGCGAGGGCGGGCTCCCAGTCCCAGTCGCGGAAGCCCCAGAGGTTCTCGTTGTTGCCGTTCCACAGGACGAGGGAGGGGTGCGGCATCAGCCGGACAACGTTGTCCCGCGCCTCGGCCTCGACCTCCCCGCGCAAGGGCTGCTCCTCGGGGTAGGCGGAGCAGGCGAAGAGGAAGTCCTGCCAGACCATGAGGCCGAGTTCGTCGCAGACGTCGTAGAAGGCGTCGTCCTCGTAGATGCCGCCGCCCCACACCCGCACCAGGTCGACATTGGCGTCGGCGGCCTGGGTGAGCCGGGTGCGGTAGCGCTCGGGGGTGACGCGGGACGGGAAGGCGTCGTCGGGGATCCAGTTGACGCCGCGGGCGAAGACGCGGACGCCGTTGACGACGAGGGTGAACCCGGTGCCGTGCTCGTCGGGCGAGCGGTCCAGCTCGATCGTGCGGAAGCCGATCCGGCGCTCCCAGGCGTCGAGCGGGGCGCCGTGGTCGTCGGCGAGGGTGAGGCGGAGGTCGTAGAGGGGCTGTTCGCCGTAGCCGCGGGGCCACCACAGGCGTACGTCGGGGACCTGGAGGGTCAGCACGGCCTCGTCGCCGGTGAAGCGGGTCTCGGCGCGGACGCCGGCCACGGTCGCCTCGGCGGTGAGGTCCCGGCCCGCGCCGCCCGCGGTGCGCTCGACGTCGAGGCGGATCTCGACGCGGCCGGCGGTGCCGTCGACGGTGACCAGGGGCCGTACGCCGGCGATGCGGGCGGTGGACCAGTGCTCCAGCCGGACCGGGCGCCAGATGCCCGCCGTCACCAGCGTCGGCCCCCAGTCCCAGCCGAAGTTGCACGCCATCTTGCGGATGTACTGCGACGGCTCGGGATAGACGTTGGGCCGTTCGCCCGTGATCGCCCGCACGGCCTCGGCCTCGTCGTAGGCGGAGGCGAAGCGGACCGCCAGTTCGCCGTGGCGGCCGGTGACGTCGAAGCGGTAGCGGCGGTGCATGTTGCGGGTCGCGCCGACCGGAAGACCGTCCAGGGTGATGGTCGCGGCCGTGTCGAGGCCGTCGAAGACCAGGTCGGTGCGCTCGTGCCCGCTGTCGTGGCGCAGGTGCCGGACGTACGTCCACGCGCGGCGCCCCACCCAGGCGACCTCGGCCTCGTTGCGGCCGAGGAAGGGGTCCGGGATGACGCCGGCGGCCAGCAGGTCGGTGTGGACGCAGCCCGGCACCCGCGCCGGAAGCGTCGCGTCGTCGTGGCGCAGACTCCAGCCCTCGGCAAGGGGGGTGACGTCCCTCATGGTGCGGCTCCAATCGCATGACTCATGGCTCATGGCCCGTGGCCCGCGGCGCATGGCTCATGCCACGGTCTGGGATGAGACGGGATGACGGTGACGCGGGACAACCTAACCCGCTGATCACCCGCTGTCCATAAACCGGTCTAGCTCCCCTGCCGACCGAACCTCCCCGATCACCACAGGGTCAACGTGCAGCGAAACGATCCCCTGGTAACGATTGAGCATCGCGAGCGGAATGACTGCTTTACCGGTTCACCAGTCGCTGACATAGTGCCGACATCCCACCCGCAGAGCTGAGCCGCATTCCTGAAGGAGCTGGGCACATGGGGAAGAAGAAGACGCTGTCGGGAGCGCTTCTGGCCATCGCGACCCTTACGGTCGCGGGGTGCAGTGGCGGAGGCACGACCTCCGGTGGCACGGCGTCGTCACCGAAGGACCCGGCCGACGCCTCCGGCACCATCAAGGTGCTCACCCACCGCACCGACCTCGTCCAGAACGGGACGATGGACAAGTACGCGGAGGAGTTCCGGAAGACCTACCCCAAGGTGAAGGTCGAGTTCGAGGCCCTCACCGACTACGAGGGCGAGGTCAAGATCCGGATGAACACCAAGGACTACGGCGACGTCCTGATGATCCCGGGCGCCGTCGCCAAGAACGACTACCCGAAGTTCTTCGCCTCCCTCGGCAGCAGCGACTACTTCAAGGGCAAGTACCGCTTCACCGACAAGACGGAGGTGAACGGCAAGGTCTACGGCATCGCCCAGTTCGGCACCGCCAACGGCTTCGTCTACAACAAGGCCGTCTGGGAGAAGGCCGGCGTCACCGACTGGCCGACCAGCCCCGAGGAGTTCCTCGCGGACCTGAAGAAGATCAAGTCCAAGACGGACGCGGTGCCGTACTACACCAACTTCAAGGACGCCTGGCCCCTGACGGCCTGGAGCAACAACATCGGCACGGTCAGCTGCGACGAGCACGCCAACGACGAACTCGCCGGCGCCGTCTCGCCCTGGAAGGAGGGCGGCGACCTCCGCGTGATCGACTCGCTGCTGCACGACGTCGTCAAGGGCGGCCTGTCCGAGAAGGACCCGAGCACCACCAACTGGGAAGCCTCCAAGGGCATGATCGCCAAGGGCGAGATCGCCACCATGCACCTCGGCTCCTGGGCGATCACGCAGATGCAGGCCGCGGCCAAGGACGCGGGCACGGACCCGGCCGACATCGGCTTCATGCCGTTCCCGACCCAGAAGGACGGCGGCTTCTGCGCCACGCTGGTCTCCGACTACCAGCAGGCGGTCAGCGTCCACTCCGAGCACAAGACCGCGGCGCGGGCGTGGATCGACTGGTTCACCGAGAAGTCCGGCTACTCGGAGACCGAGGGCGCCGTGCCGGCGCTCCAGGCCGCTCCCATGCCGGAGACGCTCAAGGACTTCGTGGACAACGATGTCATGTTCGTGGAACGCTCGGAGGCCAAGACCGGCGAGGTCAACGCGATCGACAACGCGGCGGAGATCGGCCTGAACAAGCCCGACTACCGCCAGCAGCTGGTCGACCTCGCGCGCGGTGCACGCAAGGGCAACCTGGAGGACTTCTTCGCGGACCTCGACAAGCGGTGGAACGAGGCGGCGAGGACGGCGGGGTCCTGATCGGCGGGGCCTGAACCGGGGTGGGCCGATCCCGCCGGGGCGGGCCCGGGTGAAGGGCTGGTCCCACCGCGGGCCGGTCCGGGAGCAGGCCACCCCCGTACCGGGGCGGGCCCGGCCACCTGACCGGGCCGGGACCGCCCCGCCTGCCCCGGCCCCCCTCCCACCCACCCGCTTGATCCTGTACGACTGCCCGTCCCGCCGCCCCGCCTGCCCCGCCAGCCCCCCTGCCCCGCCCGTCCCGCCCGCCGCGCACCCGCGCCGCGCCCTCCGCGGACGACGAAAGGCCCTCCATGACCGAGATGACCCACGCGGCGCCCGCGAAGACGCGCCGCGCCGCCGCCGGCCGCAGAGCGCAGACCGGTGACGGCCGACCCGGACGCGGCCGCCGTGGTGGCAGCGGCGGCAACGGCGGCGACCGTCGCGGCCCGCTGCTGCGCCGCCTCACGCCCTGGCTGTACCTGGCCGTCCCGCTGGCCCTGCTGATCACGTTCACCTACGTCCCCGTGGCGAACATGATCTACTTCAGCTTCACCGACTGGGACGGCGTCAGCCCCGACCGGAACTTCACCGGCGTCGACAACTACCGCCAGATCTTCACCCGGCCCGAGCTGTTCCGGGTGTTCTTCGTCAGCTTCTACTACCTCGCCGCGTCCGTCGTGCAGATCGTCATCGCCCTCTACTTCGCGACGATCCTCAGCTTCGACCTGCGCTTTCGCAATCTGTTCAAGGGGATCCTGTTCTTCCCCTACCTGATCAACGGCGTGGCCATCGGCTTCGTCTTCCTCTACTTCTTCCAGGACGGCGGCACGCTGGACTCGGTGCTCTCCTGGTTCGGCGCCGAGACCGACCGCGCCTGGCTGGGCGACCCGACGTCGGCCAACACGTCGCTCGCGGGCGTGTCCGTGTGGCGCTTCACGGGCCTGAACTTCGTGCTGTTCCTCGGCGCGATCCAGTCCATCCCGGGCGAGCTCTACGAGGCGGCCCAGCTGGACGGGGCCAGCCGCTGGCAGCAGTTCCGGCACATCATCGCGCCGAGCATCCGGCCGGTGATCGGGCTGAGCGTCATCCTGGCGATCTCCGGGTCCCTGGCGGTCTTCGAGATCCCGTACATCATGACCGGCGGCGCGACCGGCACCTCGACCTTCGTCATCCAGACGGTGAAGCTCGCCTTCCAGTTCAACAAGACGGGCCTCGCCTCGGCCGCCGCCGTCGTCCTGCTTCTGATCATCCTGCTGATCACCTGGATCCAGCGTCGCCTCGTGCCCGACGAGAAGGTGGACCTCGTATGACCGTCTCCGCATCCGTCCCCCGGTCCGCACGCGAGCCGCGGGGCCGCGCCGCCCGCCGCGGGCCGCGCCTGGCCCCGGTGCTGATCTACCTCTCCCTGATCGTCGCCTCGCTGGTCGTGCTGGTCCCGCTCGTCGTGGTCTTCCTCACCTCGCTGAAGACGCCCGCCGAGGTGGCCGACGGCGGCGCGCTGTCGCTGCCGGGCGACTGGCTCAACTTCGGCAACTACGTCACCGCGTTCAACGACGGCCAGATGCTGTCGGCGTTCGCCAACACGGCGTTCATCCTGCTGTTCTCCATCACGGGCACGGTGCTCATCGGCTCGATGACGGCGTACGCGGTCGACCGGTTCCGGTTCCGGCTGAAGAAGCCGGTGATGCTGCTGTTCCTGATCGCGACGCTGGTGCCGAGCGTGACGACGCAGGTGGCGACCTTCCAGGTCGTGAACAGCTTCGGCCTGTTCAACTCCCTGTGGGCGCCGATCCTGCTCTACATGGGCACGGACATCGTCTCGATCTACGTGTTCCTGCAGTTCATCCGGGGTATCCCGGTCTCCCTGGACGAGGCCGCGCGCCTGGACGGCGCCAGCTCCCTCACCATCTACTGGAAGATCATCCTGCCGCTGCTCAAGCCGGCCATCGCCACCGTGGTGATCATCAAGGGGATCACGGTCTACAACGACTTCTACATCCCCTTCCTCTACATGCCGGCCGAGGACCTCGGCACCATCTCCACCGCCCTCTTCCGCTTCAAGGGCCCCTTCGGGGCGCACTGGGAGCACATCTCGGCCGGCACGATCCTGGTGATCGTGCCGACGCTGGTGGTGTTCCTGTTCCTCCAGCGGTACATCTACAACGGGTTCGCGCAGGGCGCGACGAAGTGACGGAGGGGGCGTACGGCGGCCCCCGTCCCCTGGGGAGGGACGGGGGCCGCTGCTTCGCCGGACGTCCGGCGGCGGTTTCACCGGCGGACGTGCCCGACACGGATCACCGGCGGACGTCGCGGCGGACGTCGCAGACTTCGGATTTCCGGCGGACACGGCACCGCCGGCCCGGGTCACCGGCGGACACGGCTAACGGTCGGCCGGTCCGCCCCGGACCACGCAGGAGCGGGAGTTCTCCCAGCCCCAGCCGTCGCCGTCGGGATCGGTGGCGCTGCCGTTCTGGCAGTAGGGGTAGCCGTTCGGCGCGGTGCCGCCTCCGCTCCCGGTGCCGCCGAACACGGACGCCTCGCGGGAGGTGGCGGCGATGCCATTGGCCCCGTTGACGAGGCGCTGCCCCCAAGTGGTCAGCTGGCCGGCGTTGAAGTTGCTGACCACGTCGAGGTATTCGACGCCGCCGCCGTTGCCGCTCCAGGACCAGCCGAGGTAACCGAGCCGCAGGCTCTGGGCGGTGGCCATGATGGCGTCCTCGTCGGGGTTGCCGTCGCTGTGGTTGTTCCCGAACTCTCCGACCACGATGGGCAGTCGGGCGTTGACGAAGGCGTTGAGGTAGCTCTGCACCTCGGCCGCGGTGTCGTACACGCCGTACATGTGGATGGAGAAGATGGTGTTGCGCGCGGGGTCGGAGTTGAACACCGCGGAGGCGTTCGAGCGCATGGTGCCGGACCAGTCCTGCCCCCAGTTGGGCGCGTCCACCATCAGCGCGTGCTGGAAGCCGGCGCCGCGCATCCGGGAGATGGCCTGCTGGGTGGCGGAGGTCCACTGGGTGTAGTTGGTGTTTCCGTACGGCTCGTTGCCGATGTTGATGACGACGTAATTCTCCTGGCCGACGAGCGCGCTCTTGATACCGGTCCAGTAGTCGACGGCCTGGCTCAGCGTGGCCGCGCCGGAGTCTTCTCCATAACCGGTGGTGTCATGCGCTTCGAGCACGCATATCAGCCGGTTCGCCTTGCACTGGGAGACGATCCCGGACACCTCGGAGGCGGGGGTACGGGTCCATTTGTGCCCGGTGGCGAGAACGACCCGGACGGTGTTCGCTCCCTTGGCCTTGATGGCGGCCAGGGAGCTGCTCGTCTGGCCGGGGTACCAGGCGTGAGCATGGTTGATGCCGCGCATCACGAAGTCGTTGCCGTTCGACTCGAGGATGCGGCCGTTGCTGACATGAATTCCGGTGGCGGCGTGGGCGGTGCCCGAGAGCCCGAATACGGAACCGGCCAGACCGATCATTCCGGCCGTGAAGGCGACTGCGGCTCTGCGCATGATTTTGGGCAGGGATGTGCGTACAGACAGGGTCATGCCCTCTCCTGATGATGTGGGGTGTGCGGCTCTTGTCCTGCTCTACGAGGCCGAACTTGCCTCGGTGGCAGGAGTGTTGGAGACTTAACCGGTTTAGTCAACCGTTCCGGCAGTTCGGATCCGGCCGGACTTTTCCCGGGCGGTGAACGCACCCCTGCCGGGCGATCAGACCCCGAGCCGGTCGAGAACCTCGGCGACCAGCGCGTCGGCGGCGTCGAGGACGGCGTGCAGCGCATCGGGCGCGGCTCCCGACGGGACGAACAACTCGTGGGCCCGAGTGGCGAATCGGGCGGGCGCGACGCCGAGCCGCCCGGCGGCCTCGACGGCTCCCTTCTCATTGAGCACCCAGCAGCGGGCGTGAGCGTGCAGGGCGTGGACGAGCAACCCGACGGCGCGGAAGAGACAGCCGGCGACGTAGAAGGCGTCACCACGGGCGGCACCCTTACGAGCCCCGGCGAGGATGAAGGGCGCCTCCCAGCGGGCATTGCCGATCAGCGCGTCGCGCAGGGCCTCGGGATAACGCCGGACCTCCTGCTGCAGCGCCCGCAACTCCCCGCGCGGATCGGCGAGGACACGTCCGAGGGCGAGCTCACCGACGTAGGAGTGGGAGTAGACGCCCAGCGGGTGCCCGGCCTGGACCCCGACCTCGAAACGCCCTCGCCGGCAGTCCTGCCAGATCCGCCGGACACGGTCGAGATCCCGGTAGATCCAGTCGACGCGGTGGCGGGGAGGGGGTGGGGGACATGGGAGGGGTGGCGGCGCTGGGGGTGGGGGCGCTGGGTGCGCTGAGGGCGGGGGCGCTGCGTGCGCTGGGGGTGCTGGGAGCGCTGGGGACGGGGGCGCTGGGTGCGCTGAGGGCGGGGGCGCTGGGTGCGCTGGGGACGCCACCGGGATGGTCAGCCACGCCCCGCCGTCCACCCAGGGCCCCCAGCCGCCGGGTTCGGTCACTTCGACGGGCCCACCGGTCAGCTCGGCGGCGAGCCGACAGAGGGCGTCGGTGTCGGGCGGAGTGTGAGGTCGGTAGTACAGACCGAGGTCGTAGTCGGAGTCGACCCGATGGGCGCCGCGTGCCCGACTGCCACCGAGGGTGACGCCGACGATGCCGGGGATGCGGGCGAGCCGGTGGGCGATCTCGGGGAGACGATCCATGGGACGAGTGTGCGGGGGCGGGTCTCGGGGAGCGAGCGCGTTTTCACCGGCGCTGCTCACCCGCCCCAGCGCCCGGATTACGGCGGCCAGGTCACCACATCTTCAACCAGCTCCTCCCCCGCCCACCCCGAACCCCCACCAGCGCCCACCGAAGCCCTGATCCGGTACCCTGTGGATCGAGCGCCCTGCCGGGCGCCGCATCACGCCTTCGTAGCTCAGGGGATAGAGCACCGCTCTCCTAAAGCGGGTGTCGCAGGTTCGAATCCTGCCGGGGGCACAGAGAAAAGGGCCAGCTCAGGAGGGGTTTCCTCCCAGGCTGGCCCTTCGTCGTGTTCGCGGTCGTGCCACACGCGTGCCACTAATGCCACGCGGATGCCACATCCCCTAGCCGGAGGCTCCTCCCCCGCCGTCGCGGATCATGGCCCCGAGCCGGTCGGCGATGGCCCGGTCCCGGTCGCTGGTCATGTGCTGATAGATCAGCGCGGCCCGGGAGCTGCTGTGCCCCATCCTCGTCATCAGCTCCCGCGTGCTGGCCCCGGCCGTCGAGGCCAGCGTGTTGCCCGTGTGCCGAAGATCGTGGAAGTGCAGCTCGGTCGTGACGCCCGCGGCCTTCCGGGCCTTGACCCAGTCGTCCCGGAAGTTGCTCCGCCGCAGCTGCCCGCCCTGCGGCCCGACGAAGACGTGCCCGTCGCGGCCAGGAGCGGCGAAGTGCTCCAGGTGATGCGTGACCGCGTCGAGCAGTTCGGCGGGGAAGGAGACGGAGCGCACCCCGGCCGCAGACTTCGGCGCCTTGTCGAAGAGCCGGCCGTCCTGCAACTCGGCCTGAGCCCGGCGCACGGTGACGGTCAACCCCTCCAGGTCGACGTCCCGGCGCCGCAGGGCCGCCAGCTCCCCGAACCGCAGGGTGGTGAAGGCCGCCAGGAGCACGAGCAGCCGGTAGCGCGGCGCGATGGAGCCGGCGACGGCGAAGACCTCCGCCACCGTGAGAACCGGCCGCTCGGGCACGTCGTAGCGGTCCGCGCCCTTGATGCGGCACGGGTTGCGCCGGATCAGCTCGTCGTCCACAGCCGTGTTCATCAGGGCACGCAGCAGTTGGTACGCCTTGACCACCGTCGGCTCACCGACGCCGGCCGCCAACAGCTTGCCGCGCCAGCTCCGCACACGGGCAGTCGTCACATCGGCCACCGTCCCGGCCCCGAAGACGCATCTGGCGGCAAGTAGCCCTTAGCTTTCAAATACGCCCAATGACATTATCTTAATAAGGTCATCGACGATATGCATATCATTCAATGAATTGCACCGCGAAAAGACCGCGGAAGCCCTCTTCAAGAAGTGCACAGCTTCGACTGGCTGACGATGTATTCCGTAAAGCCTGCCGAGGTTGGCAAAAGCGTATCCCAAATCGATCAGATCATCAAAATCTGAAAGGATGCGTAGACCTTCCTCGAAATCGGCTACCGCCCGATCAAATTCCCCAAGGTCACTATATATAAGCCCTCGCTGGTTTAAAGCCCTGCCTTTGCCAAGCGAGTCAGGCAACTCCTCAAGGATGGACAGCGCTTTATCAAGCGTACTCAACGAGTCCGCCAGATCCCCCCTCGCCCGTAGGGCATTTGACAGGTTAATCAAGGCGTGGGCAGTGACACCATTCAGCGAAAGGTCGGAGAACAGCTCGACAGACCTCTTGTGGACTGCAACAGCCTCGTCGAAATGGCCCAAATCCATTAGCGTGCAGCCCATGTGTGACAAGGTGCGAGCTTCGCTCTCACGCGCACCAGCTCTCCTAAAAACGCGAACAGCTTCCTCATGCAGAGCAATAGCCTCCTCAACACGCCCCAGCGCTCGAAGCGCGCAAGCAGCATTATCTGAGGCCCGAGCGAAACCCTGAAATTCTTTATTCTCTAGGAACAGGCTGGCCGCCTCTGTGTGTGCATCAAGTGCACCCATAAAGTCACGCGTCGCAAGCAGCGAAACACCCATGTTATTTAGATATCGGGCCAATATGTCGTCATCGCGTAGTTCTCGCGCCAGATGGACAGCCTGCCGATGAAACGAAACAGAAGAAGGCAACTCGTGCACCTCGCGACACGCCATGCCAAGGCTATCAAGGGCATTGGCCTTGTGACGTGAGTGGCCTGTCTCTTCAAGTACAGAAAGTGACACCTCCATCATTTCTTTCCAGTCATTAAAGAGACGCCGCACATCTAGATACCTAGCGAGCCTGTACGGGATTTCGGCAGCATATCCATGAAGTGCTGGCTGCTTAGCTGCTATGTGCACTGTTTCAACTAGGTTTTGATACTCTGCATCGAGCCACTCAAGTGCAGACTCACGAGTGGAGAATACGGAGCCCGCCTGCTTACCACTCAGCAATTCTGCAGCTTCCCGAGAGTGCTCCAGGTAGAAGTCAAAGAGGCGAACGATCGCGTCTTCCTGCCCCGGGATCTCGGCAACAGCTTCAAGGGCGTAGAGTCTAACTAGGTCATGAAGACGCCAACGCCCCCAGATAAGGCCTTGCTCAACCAGGTGAGCCCGGCTGAGCGACAAAAGTATGGCTTCAACTCGATTTCCTGAAACGCCGATCAGACGAGCCGCTGCTTGCGTTGAAATATCGACGCCGGGACTGAATGAGATGAAACCAAGAACCCGCTTCTCCTCATCATTGAGCAACTCGTAAGACAAGTCAAATACTGCCCGAACCGCTTTTTCCTCGCGACGCAACTCATTTATCCGGTTATGGGCACTTTGCAAAGATTCCACTAATGAAGAGACAGGCCGCCTTGGAGTATCGGCCAGTACAGATGCGGCAATTTGCAGAGCCAGCGGCAAATGACCACATAGCCAAGCGAGCACATAGGCAGCGCTGACATCTTCGTCAATTCTTAGATCTACCTCACCCCGAGCGATGGCCACGGAGTTTCGCAGCAAGTCAACAGACGAAGAGGGACTAAGGGCCCGCAACTCGTGCAACCTCGCCCCAATATTCAGTATATGGCGCGAGGTCACAAGAGCCACCGATGAACTGTCGCTCGGGAGCAGATTGTTTACCTGATCGACAGATGACGCATTATCTATTATGACAAGTACGCGACGTCCGCATTTAGCATACGCTGCCAAGACCGAACGATATAGTCTGGCCTTACTTTGCAAATCTACGGGTAGGTTTTCCTCTGCTACGCCTAGGGAATTAAGTAGGCTCGCCAGCGCCCTATCAGGAGAAAGAGAGCGTTCTTTATCGTATCCAAAGAGGTCAATAAACGCGACCCCCCCGGGAAACCAAGCAGGTTTATCTTGCACCGCGTGGGCGACCTGATTGGCAAACTCCGTTTTACCCACGCCTCCTAGCCCAGTTACTAGATGTACAGCGCTCTTAACACCCTCACCGTTAGCCGGATCCATAATGCGCAGGATTTCGCTTAGTTCGTCATCTCGACCTGTGAACGCAGGGGACTTTGCAGGCAGACCGAAGAGTGCAGGCTGAATTTCTCTAGGCAATTGGAGAATGACGTTTCTGCCCTGAATCACAGCGTGCAGAAATAGCCCATCAGTGATCTCGTTAGAGACCTCTACCCTATGCGAGTCCCCTACACTCACGTCAATAACCTCTGGTTGATCCGTTCACTTCTGGCTAGGGCCGTTAAAATTGATACCGGAGAAGTCGCGGCCTTGCAGGATCGGGCCATTCTGGGTCCCGCCACTGATGGCATTGGTGGTTTCCCCGTCGCCTGTACGCAAAGCCTGAGCTTGTTGATGCCATTGCATCAGACCTGCCCGGAATGCTTCGTCCACCTGGGCGCGCCGGGCGAGGATGTTGCTGAGGGCCTGTGCCCTCTCCAAGTCATCGGGTGCCTCATTCAGCGAGGCAAGCTCAGCTGATCCGGTGATAGTGGCTGAAGTTTCGCGCTCGCCCGCCTCAATGGCGGTCCTCCTCGTCACAAGACCACCTAGTCCTGCCCACAATTGTCTACCTGCCTCGCCAGCCGCACCTGTTGCTATAGCTACGAGAAGCCCTGCGGAGATCGGATCCATACTGCCTCCTGCCACTGAAGATCTGGGGTGCCATCCTGACAGATCCCCAGCCGCTTGGAGAGGAATCGACTCAGTACGGGACCAGAACGTCCCAGGCTCAAGTAGCAAGGGGCCAGCTCTAGGACAGATCCGTCGGACACGTTGAACGGGCGGCCGAAGACCCCGTCTTCGCGCAACATAGACCTGATCAGTCTGCGCAGGTCGGTCGCCGGATCCGTGTGGACCACGCACCACCACAGCAGAGAACCACGCGGCGAAGGCGACCAAGGGTGATGAGACCTGATGCCAGGCGAACGCCCATCTCAGAGGCCTTGCCTGCCCCAAATGATCGCAGCTTCCCACGCTGAGGGTTCCGGCCGCCAACATAGGCCGGCCGTGACCGATTGCTCCGGTCGACGACACAGCCCAATACCGTGGCTGAGGCTGGTGGGGGTGCAGCGAGGCACACGCGTGCGTGGTCGGTCGGCGCGCCCGCCGTCGTGGCTGACTGTCATCGGCTGAGGTTCGTGCCACAACCGTGCCAGATGCAGGGGTCAGCCACGGTCAACATCAGTGCCTCATGGGCGAGTGCCCACCCGCTACCTTGCCCGGTGAAGCCGCAGATCAGACGCAAGATCCCCCAGCCTCTCTCCTAAAGCGGTGCTTGTGACGGGCATATAGGGAGAGGTTGTATCAGCGTCGACCAGTAGCCTGCGACAGTCCCCGTGGCGCCTCTGGAGGGTTCGTGGCAGCTACCGCTCTCGTCAGCCCCTATCGCTTGTGGTCGGCGCCGGAGGTCTTGGTGCGTCCGAGCCCGGTCCCGGCGGCGGCAGGGGTCTACGGGTGGCACTTCAAGCAGCCGCCCCATCCGGACCTGGACACCGGGCGCCTGCTCTACGTCGGTATAGCCCCGCGGTACATGGCGAACCGGACCAGCACCCAAAACCTGCGCAAGCGGGTGCGCTACCACTACCGGGGCAACGCGGCCGGCTCGACACTGCGGCTCACCCTCGGATGTCTGCTCGGACTCGAGCTGCGCCGTGTGGGCAGCGGCAAACGGATGACCTTCGGCAAGGCCGGCGAAGCCATCCTGAGAGGTCGTTCTCTTTCCGAACCTCGTGTGTGGTTTCCGCTGGTCAGGCATGAGACAGCGGCTGGCACGGAAGTCTGGGTCCGTTGCTGACCAAGACGTCGTGGGGGTGACGGATGCCGTCGATGCGGGCGGTGTTGGAAGCGCGGCAGAAGGCCGCGGCGGTGCGGGTGGAGGATCTC